>CAKUMG010000180.1 GCA_934667465.1 uncultured Actinoplanes sp.
CACGAGCACCAGCCAGCCGGTGGCGATCTGGTAGAGGTGGTTCGCGGTCGCCCGGTCGCCGGTGGCCAGCGCCTCCGCGAGCCGCGGCTGGACGGACTGGGAGATGCCCTGGTTGGCGAACTGGATCAGCACGACGAACCGGCCGGCGACCGCGTAGACCGCCGCGGGGGCGAGCCCGCCGAGCGCCGCCACGAGCAGGACGTCCACCCGCTGCAGGGCGAGCTGCGCCACGCTGGCCACGGCGCGCGGGCCGGTGAAGCGCCAGAAGTCGCGGCGCAGGGCCCGGCGTTCATCCGGGGACGGAGCAGGGCCGGGCCGGTGGAGGCGCCGCAGGGCGAGCGCGGCCAGCACGGTCACGGGCAGGTACGGCACGGCCCACGCGAGCGCCACCGCCGGCAGCGAGGCGCCGAGGGTGAACGCCGCGCCGACGAACGCCAGCTGCAGCACGCTGCGCAGGATCCGGTCCAGCGTCACCGTGGGCCGCATGGCCTTGTAGCCCCGGGTCGCGGTCAGCAGCGCGTCGGTCATCGCCTGCAGCGGCAGGAACAGGGCCAGCATCCGCAGCCCGGCGGTGTGCTCGGCGATCACGTGCGGCGAGTCGGCGGCCGTGAGCCGGGCGACCGCCGGGGCCTGCCACCACAGGACCGCGGCGAGGAGCACCGACAGGATCAGGACGGGCGTCAGTCCCGTACGCAGACACGCCCCCAGCAACTGGTCGCGGCCCGTCGCCCGGAGCCGCGCCGGCCAGTAGACCAGCCCCGTCTGCGTGCCCAGCTTCGCCAGCCCACCGGCCAGCACGAACGCCGCCGTGGCCGCGAAGAACGCGCCCGCCTGCTCGGTGCCCAGCGCGCGGGCCACCAGCCAGGTGACCACCACCCCCGTACCGCCCGCCAGCGCCGAGCCCACCATGTTGGCGAGCCCGCCGCGCGCGGTCCGCTCCAGGCCGCGTGGCCGCGAGGCGACAGTCGTCACGGCTGTCGCCAGATCGGCACGCGACCCAGCCACGTGATCAGCGCCTCGTCGTGCGACGCGTAGTGGCTGGCCAGCTCGCGGCGCAGCCCGGGGTCCATGTCGGACTGCCGGGGCCGGGCGTTGTGCCGCTCGAAGGCCGGCCGGGGCAGGTCGGTGGGGAGCCCGAGGAACGCGCACACCTCGTCGTAGACCTGCTCGGGCTCGGCGAAGAACCGCTCGCTCTCCACCACGTGGATGCGCTCGCGGCCGACGAGCTGGGCCATGACGCTCAGATAGCGGGCGTACTCGCCGCGCGCACGGTAGGCGTGGTGCTGGTGCGCGAACGAGTAGTAGCGCGGGTCGGCCGCCAGCCGCTCCTCCTCGCGGTGCAGGCGGGCCGGCTCCAGCGCGAGCGCGTTGCCGAAGTTCTTCTCGCTCTCGAACTTGCGGGCCACCTCGTGGTGGTGCTGCGAGTAGGCCCGCTCGACCGGGTCGCGGACCAGCACGACGAGCTTCGCGGCGGGCAGGTCCCGGGCGATCCGGGCCGCCGCCTGGGGGTGGTACATGTAGTACGGGCTCGACTCGAACGTCTGCGCCGGGACGCCGTACTTCTCGGTGATCCGGTCCGCGTGCCGCTGCCGCGGGAAGTGCGCCTTGTACCAGGACATGCCCCGGGAGTAGGAGACGTCGAAGTAGTGCACGCCCTTGTGCAGCACGGCCTTCATGACGACCGGGTGGCCGGCGAGCGCGCGGTAGAGCGACGTCGTGCCGCAGCGCTGCCCGCCGCAGATCAGGAACGACGGGGTCATGCGGGCGGGGGCGGTCAGCCGGCCGTACGACCGGGAGCCCAGGTGGACCACCCGCTTGATCGGCGTGGGCACCTTGCGGGAGTTGATCACAGCTCTTCGACCCTTCTGATGAGGACGGGCAGCAGCCACGTCCCGAGCACTCCGAGGCGGGCACCGGCCTCGGCCTGGCGGTCGGTCAGGTAGCGGGCGGCGAGGTCGACCAGGTAGAGCAGCGCGGTCAGCTCGCGCGCGTCCGGGGCGACGCCGAACGGCTCCAGCAGCTCGCCGCAGCGCCGTACGGTGGCCTCCACCGCGCCCGCCGCGTCGCCGCTCGACTGGATCCGCCGCTGCAGCTCGTGGTGCACGGCGTCGAACCCGGCCGGCACCCCGCCGGCGAACCGCTCCCAGTCCCAGACCAGCAGCGTGTCCGCGAGGTTCGCCATGTTCCAGGGCGCCCAGTCGCCGTGCCACGCGCCGTAGCGCAGCACATGGCAGTCGCCCGAGCGCGACGCGAGCAGGTCCGCGGCGGCCGCCAGCGCGGACCCCTCGGGCCGGTCGCTCACCGCCGCGAGCCGCGCCCGCAGCTGCGTCCAGTAGGGACTGCCCTTCAACGCGCCGGTCGTCCAGCCGAGGCACCCGGCGACGTCGACCATGGCGGCGGCGAGCCGGTGCGGCGTCAGCGGCGCCCGCGGCTGCCACACCGGCAGCGCCGATTGGACCAGCACCTCGAGGCCGCGCCACCGCCCGCCGTGCAGCACCCGCGGCACGGAGAGCCGGGTCAGCCCGGCCGTGCCCAGCGTCCGCAGCGCGGCGGTCTCGTCGCGGACCAGCTGCCGGGTCAGCGGCCCGGTGCCGAGCTTGCCGAAGCCGAACGTCTCGCCGTCCGGGCTGATCAGTTGCAGGACCGGCTTGCGGTTGGCGCGCGCCGGTCCGATGTGGATGCTCACGTGCAGCTCGCGGCCGAGGGCGGTTTTCAAATGCGCGTCGATTCCGGCCGCGGCCGGGCCGGTCACCCGGATCCGGTCGCGCAGGAGCACCCCCGAGGCACCCGTACGCAGCGCGGCCACCACGGCGTCGCGCTTGAGCCGGGCGGCGCGGGACTGCGGCTCGGCGTACCGGCGCACGGCGGCGGCCGCGACCCGGCGGGAGGCGGCGGGCACCAGCAGCCGCGGGCGCCGCGCGTCCGGGACGACCAGGTACTCCGCGACGGTCTCGCCCGCCGCCGGGCCGGTCGTGCACGGGTCCGGGTAGAGCAGTGCCAGTACCTCGGTGAGGTACTGCGTGCGCAGCGCCGAGTCGCCGGCGGTCAGCGCCGCGGGCGCGGTCTTAACGGGCATGGGCGTCCCCCTCGAGTTCGTTGCGCCAGAGCAGCGCGTAGGCCAGGAACATGAACGCCAGGGGGGTGGGGATCGCGTTGTACCAGAGCATCGCGGAGAACGAGCTGACGATCGCGGCGCTCGCGGCGATGCCGACCGGGGTCCGGTCCCGCCGGAAGCGCCACAGCCCGTAACCGAAGAAGCCGAGGTACGCGACCGTGCCGACGGCGCCGTGCGCGTACATGAGCTGCCAGAACTGGCCGTTGCCGCCGACGGTGAAGTTGCCGCAGCGCTCGCACTCCGAGCTCTCGCCCACGGTGATCGAGTTGCGTCCGCCGATCGTCGCGCGGGTCGACCCGTACCCGATGACGGGCGACTCCACGAAGCCGTCGACGGCGCGCTGCATCAGGAACGAGCGCACGCCGTTGGACTTGCCGTTGTCCAGTCGCGCGGTGACCGTGTCGCCCAGCGGCGTGGCGACCAGCGCGACGACCAGGGCCGCGGCCGCCGCCAGCACCGCGCCGATGATCCACAGCCGGCCCATCAGCACGTAGCGCGCGGCGACGTAGAGGACCACCACGCCGACGCCGATCCACAGGCCCCGGTTGAGCGAGACCACGGCCGGCACGATCGCCACGGCCAGGCAGAGCAGCGCGAGTGGCCTGGCGCCCGGTCGGCGGCTCGCCCACGCGGCCACCACCAGCCAGCCCATGAGCAGGCAGAAGTTGTTGCCCCAGGTGTTCGTGTAGCCCCAGGGTGCGGCCGGTCGGGGCTTCTCGCCGCCGACCAGGTCCATGATCTGGGCCGCGTACGGGTGCACCAGCGACTGCACGAAGCCCTTGTTCCGGACGCTTCCGGGCAGCAGGTACTCCACGGGCGACGTGAACTCGAACGTGCCCGCGACGATGCCCAGCAGCCCGCCGGCCACCGTCACCACGAACAGCCAGCCGAGCAGCTTGACCAGGCGCCGCCGGGGCAGCTCCGCCTCGGTCAGGTTGCCCGCGTAGACGAGCAGCACGGTCATCGCGGCGTACATGACGAGGCGGTAGACGACGGCCAGCAGCCGGCTGCCCGCCGACCCGGTCACCGTGCCGGCCGGGTCGGCGCCCAGGGCCGCCATGCTGATCACGACCGCGGCCAGGAACAGCAGCCACCAGGCGAAACCCGGCGGCAGCCGCAGCGGCCGGCCGGCGTGCGCGCGGCGCAGCAGCAGCACCAGCATCGGCACGGCCGTCAGCGGGAAGATCAGCACGCCCAGGCCGAGCGCCCACCACAGCGGATAGAGCGCCAGGACGCCGGCCACCGGCCAGGCCGGCAGCGTGGTGGTCCGGCGGGGAGCCGAGCTGTGCGCCGCCGCGCGCTGCGTCCCGCCGGGGACGACCAGCGTCACTTCGGCTCGTCCTGCTTCGCGGGCTTGGCGGTCGGCGACGGCTTGCCGGGCAGCGGGGAGACGGGGGTCAGGTCGATCACCGCGGTGACCTCCTCGGTGCCGTCGCCCCTGCGCTGCGGCCGGGCCATCGGCACGGTCTTCAGCTGCTGCGTCCGCTCGTGATCCTCCACCAGCGCCACGGCGGGCAGGTTCTCCTCGGCCGGGGCGGGGACCATCGCGGTGAGCTGCGGCAGCACCACCGCGCCGAGCAGCGGCGTGCCGACCCGGCTCAGCTGCTCGGCCGCGTCGAGCAGGGCCGGGCGCTTGGCGCGGCGCAGCTCCACCGCGAGGATCGACGCGTCCGCGAGGCTGGCCAGCCCCTGCGCGTCGGCGCTGGTGCTGGTCGACGGCGCCTCGATGACGATGTAGCCGGCCTGCCGCCGCAGCGCCTCGAGCGTGTCGCGCAGCCGCTGCGACTGCATAAGCCCCGCGGCGGTCGCGGCGCCGCCGGTCGTGATCACGCGCAGCGTCGGGATGCGCGGCGTGCGCTGCACCACGTCGTTGAGCCCGACGCGCCCGGCGAGCAGGTCGGAGAGGCCGGGCGTGGCCGAGACCCCGAGCATCCGGGCGAGCGGTGCGGCCTCCACCACGCTGTCGGGCAGGTGCGCGCCGACGAGGACCACGTCGCTTCCCGTACGGGCCAGCGCCGCGGCCAGGTTCGCGGCGACCAGCGTGGTCGCCGACCCCCGGCTGGCCCCGGTCACCACGATGATCTGGTCACCCGAGCCGAGGCCGGCGAGGATCTCGTTGCGCAGCCGGTTGAACACGCGGCCGCCCGGCCCGTACGGCTGCAGCACGTCGTCGAAGTGCGGCGTGGTCCGCTCGTCGAGCGCGGCCAGCACCGGGATGCGGCCCCGGTCGCGGACGTCCGCCGCGGAGCGCACCCGCCGGTCGAACCGCTCGCGCGCGAAGGCCAGCGCCAGCCCGAGCAGCAGGCCGATCATGGCGCCCGCGGCGGTGTTGAGCATCGCGTCGGGGCTGACCGGCTCCTCCGGCTCGCGCGCGTCGCTGATGATGCTGCCCGCGCCGATGGTCGCCGTGGTCAGCTCGTTGAGCCGGCCGGTGAGGCTGTTGAGCTGGTTCTGCGAGTTGCTGCGCAGGCTCTCCAGGTTGCTGCGCTCGGAGCTGCCCGCGGGCGCCCTCGCGAGCCGGCTGTTGATGCCGGTCAGGTTCGTGGTGAGCTGCTTGACCTTGAGATTGAGCGTACGGATCTGCTGGTCCAGCCCCGCGCGGGCGGTCTCCTCGCGGTTGCGCAGATAGGCCTCCGCGAACGCGTGCGAGCCCGCCTGCGCGTCCCGGGGGGTCCCCGCCGCGAACCGGACCATCAGCACGGTGGTGTTCGGCGGCACCTCCACCGACACGTCGTGCGCCAGCTCGACCGGGTTGACCGTGGAGCGCAGCAGCGCCGCCGCGCGCGCCGCGACGGCGCCGGAGCCGACCAGCTGCGCCTCGGTGTCGAGGTTGATCGTGCCCTTGGTCCGGCCGCCCGAGGCGTTGGTGTCCTGCTCCACGGCCTGCACGAGCACCGAGGTGGTCGACTCGTAGACCCGGGGCAGGGTCTGGGTGACGCCGGCGCCCACCGCGAGCCCGGCTGCCGTCGCCGCCAGCACCACCCACCAGTGGCGGCGGAACACGCCCAGGTAGTGCGAGAGGTCGGCGGGCGGGCGGGTCGCTTCCATGGGTACGGCGGGCCTTTCGCAGGTGGAGTAGAGGTGCGCGGCATTCGGGCGTTTCGCCCCCGAGGGGGTAAACGGCCCGTGCGCCGATGCGTAACTACTCCTCCGCGACGGGTTGTTACATCGCGGGCTCCACCCAGCCGTTGTCGACGAGGAACGCCAGCACCCGGTCGACCGCCTCGGGCACCGTCATGTCGGTCGTGTCCACCGTCAGCTCGGCGTCGGCGGGCACCTCGTACGGGTCGTCGATGCCGGTCATGCCGCGCAGCTGACCGGCCCGGGCGCGGGCGTACAGGCCCTTGCGGTCGCGCTGCTCACAGACCTCGAGCGGGGTGTCGACGTGCACGAGCAGGAACCCGGCCCCGGCGTCGGTGGCCATCGCGCGGGCGGCGGCCCGGGCGTTCGCGTACGGCGCGATGGGGCACGCGATCGCCATGCCCCGGTGCCGGGCGACCTCCGCGGCGACCCAGCCGATCCGGCGCACGTTCGCGTCCCGGTCGGCGCGGCTGAAGCCCAGGCCGGCGGAGAGCTCGCGGCGCACGACGTCGCCGTCGAGGAACGTGATGGTCCGCTCGCCGCTCTCACGCAGCGTGTCGGCCAGCCCGCGGGCGATCGTGGACTTGCCCGAGCCGGAGAATCCGGTGAAGAACACCACCAGCCCGCGGTGCCGGCGCGGCGGCCGGACCCGGACCAGCTCCTTGGCGACCGCCGGCGGGGTGTGCCATTCCGGCAGCGGGAAGCCCCGGTCGAGCAGGTCCTGGATCTCGGCGGGCGACATCGCGAGGCGGCGGTTGCGCGGCGGGATGTCGTCGCGCCAGCGCCACTGCCCGTCGCGGTTGTCGTAGGCGAGCTCGCGGGGGACCAGCACCCGCAGGCCGGCGCCGGAGAGCATGTCGCCGGTGGACAGCACGTGGGTCACGCCGTAGGACCCGGCCACGCGCGCCCGCAGCAGCGCGTCGCGCATCTCGTCGCCGCGGGTCAGCAGCGGCACCGCCACGATCGTCGCCGGGGGCATCCGGTCGCGGGCGGCGAAGACGGACCGGACGAGCGCCTCGGGCGGCAGGCCGTCCGGTCCCGGTCCGGAGACCGGGACGAAGATCAAGAGATGGGCTGCGAGGGTACGCGCGGCATGCGCGATCTGCGCGAGCTGTGGCCGGTGCAGCGGCCGATCGGCGATCACCCCGAGCACCCGGCCCGGTGGCAGCAGCGCCCGGACCTCCTCCGGGGTGCGCCGCAGCCGCTGGAAGGGGCCGTGCCCGCCGTCGCCCATCCGGCGGACCGTCCCGCCGATCGCCCAGAGCCCCGCGGTCGTGGGCCACGCGTCGGTGACCTCGACGGCGGCCACCGGCGCGCCCTCGGGGTCGGTCAGCACCACGGTCCGCCGCCGCGGGTCCGCGAGGTCCAGCACGGACGCGAGCTCGGCGGGGATCTCGCAGGTCACGGCGACCGGCCAGGACGTGCCGTCGGCCAGCTTGCCGCGCCGCCGCAGCGACTGCAGATCCGCCCGGCCGAGGAAGCCGGTCAGCGGCGCGTACGCGCCGGAGAGCAGCAACTCGAGATCGGCAAGTTCGTGCGGACGCGGCGTGTACGACGGCGCGTCACGCAGCACGTCCTCGGGCAGCACCGAACCGTCGTTCACCTTGAAACTCCCCTTGCCGTGAGCTTGGGGGACAGTTTCTCAGCCCGGCGCCACCGGGTCGAGCGGACCCCGGAGTCCACACAGTACCGGGCGGTAACCCGGCAGGGTATTCGACAAATCGGACTTTCCCTCCGATACTCAGCGATCGTGACACGTCGCCCACGCCGCATCCGGATCCTGCACCTCGTCGCGCTGACCGCGGTCTTCGCGATCTCGGTCGTCGCCACCCTCTCGTGGGCCTGGACCGGCGGCGTCGACCAACTCGGCCTGCCGTACGGGCCGCCGCCGGTGACCGTGCCCGGACCTGGGGCGACGTCGCCCGCCCCGGGCCAGGGGCCGCTGCTGCCGCCGTCCGCCGAGCCCGGCGTGTCCGCGGTGCCGGGCTCCGCCGCGCCCTCGGCCGGCCCGTCGGGCGTACCGTCGGCTTCCGCCCCTGTCGCGAAGCCCGGCGGCCGCCCCTTGCCGGAACCACCGGCGACGGCACCCGGCGGGGGGACCTGCCACACCGGCAAGAAGCTCGTGCCGACCTGCGGCGTCCTCTGGGGAGTGGCCCCCGGCGCGTTCACCGACGCGCGCGGCAAGAAGGCGCTCGTCGAGTTCGAGGAGAAGACCGACCGCCACCAGGCCGTCTACCACGCCTACCACCGCGGCACCAAGCAGCTCTTCCCCACCGACCAGGAGAAGGAGATCGCCCGCGAGCCCGGCCGCGAGCGGCTGCTCTTCCTCAACTGGAAGCCGCAGGGCGCCACCTGGGCCGAGATCGCCAAGGGCGACAAGGCGACCGACAAGTTCCTCGACAAGCTCGCGAAGCACATCAACGAGGAGTTCCCCGAGCGGTTCTTCTTCACGGTCCACCACGAGGCCGAGGACAACGTGAAGGAGAAGGCCGGCTCCGGCTACACCGCCAAGGACTACGCCAAGATGTACCGCTACGTGGTGAAGCGGCTGCGTGCTCACGGCGTCGACAACATCGTGTCCGTGGTCGTGCACATGGCCTACGTCCCGCACACCAGCAAGGAGTGGTTCGGGGACATGTACCCCGGCGACG
>CAKUMG010000181.1 GCA_934667465.1 uncultured Actinoplanes sp.
GGGCAGCGGCGCGGACAGGTCGAGGTCCAGGACCACCGCGGGGATCACGGTGTCCGGGGCGCGGTTCATCGGGCGGCCACCGCGCGCGGCGTACGGCGGCTCGCGAACGTCTCGACCGCCCCGCCGGCACCGGCCGCGGCGACGCCGGCCAGCACGCCGCCCGCCTTGAGCAGGTGGTGCACGCCGTGGCCGCGGGCGGCCAGGCCCAGGTTGCGGGCGAACGCCTTCGGCAGCGCCCACAGGTAGCTCTTCTCCGAGCCCAGGCTCGCCGAGCCGTCGAGCAGCCCGGCCATGGCGACCTTGCCGCGGCCCTCGGCGTAGCAGCGGCGCACGAAGAACGAGAACGTCGAGCGGATCGCGGGCACCTCGTGGCGGATCTGCGCCTCGGGCACGTACATCCAGTGTCCGCCGTCCTGCGCGCTCATCCGCAGGCACAGGTCGGTGTCCTCGGGCCGGTTCTGGCCCTTGAGCTTGCCGAACCCGGTGCGGAACCCGCCGACGGCCAGGAACGCCTGCCGGCGCACGACCATGCCCGCGGACCAGACGTTGCGGATCGGGGCGGTCGTGGTCGGCATGCCCGCGTACGAGCCGCCGACCGCCCAGAGGAACTCCTCGGGCATCCAGCGCGGCGCGGGGCCCTCCCAGTCGGGGACGATCGCGTTGCCGGCCCCGATCACGCGGGGGTCGGCGAACGGCGTGATCATGGTCGCCAGCCAGTCCGGGCCCATGGTCACATCGTCGTCCACGAACGCGATCAGCGACGTCGAAGTGTGGAAAGCGCCGGTGTTGCGGTTGCCGGACACGCCCTGGGCGTACAGGTTCTCCAGGACCGTGACCCCGCTCAGGTCGCGCCGGGCGCGGCGGTAGAGGGCCGGGTTGTGGTCCACCACGACGACGACCTCGGCGGGGGAGAGGTGCTGCGACTTGACGGCCGCGACCGTGCGCACGAGCGAGGCCCAGCGCTGCTCGGTGTGGCACGGGATGACGATGCTGACTGCGGGGCGGGGGGTGGTCTGCACGGGTTTTCTCAGTCCTCGCTGGTGACGCGGGCGTGGCGCGCGGAGCGGTCGAGGGTGTTGCGGTTGACGTTGGCCACGTGCCGGCGGGGGTCGCTCGCGGCGGACGGCGCGCGGTTGACCGACTTGTCGAGGGCGTGGGCGGGGGAGCCGTTCACGGGCTTGCGCTGGTGCACGATCACGCGTCCGCGGCGGTTGCGGCGCATCCGGCCGTACTCGCTGAAGATCGTCCGCAGCACGCGGAAGCCGTCCCGGAACGTGTTCAGGTTGCTCTCGCCGTGGATGCGGGCGTGCTCGACGCTGCCCACCTCGCCGACCTTCATCCCGTCGGCCGCGGCCCGGATGTTGATCAGCGTCTCGATCTCGAAGCCGTCGCCCCACAGCTTGGCGCCGTCGGCCGGCCGCGGCAGCGTCGTGTCGGGCAGATCCAGGACCGGCACGACCCGCGCCCAGAACGCGTTGTAGCCGTAGCAGAGGTCGGTGAAGCGCGTCCCGAAGAGCACGTTGACCACCAGGTTGAGCCCGTCGTTGCCGAGCTTGCGCAGGCTGGTGATGTCGTGGCTGTAGCCGCCGTGCGAGAAGCGCGAGCCCTTGACGAAGTCGGCGCCATCCACGAGCTGCGCCACGAACAGCGGGATCTCGCCCGGGTCGGTCGAGCCGTCGGCATCGATCATCACGATGATGTCGCTCGTGCAGGCGGCGAAGCCGCAGGCCAGGGCGTTGCCCTTGCCGGTGCGGGTCTGCTGCACCACGACCACGTCCGGGCGCAGCTCCCGGGCCACCGCGACGGTGCGGTCGGTCGAGCCGCCGTCCACCAGGATCACCTCGTCGATGCCCGCCGGCAGCTTGGCGAACACGTGCGGCAGGTTCCGCTCCTCGTTGAGCGTCGGAATGACAACGCTCACGGTGGGTGACGAAGAGTGGTTACTACCAGTGTTTCCGGTGGACTGCATCTTGTTCCCTTCGGGGCCGCAGAAGCGGCGTGAGCACGGTTTCCGGGAGCGGAGACCGGGCGTTGCCGGCGTCTGGGAACCAATCTAGCAACACGCTACGTAGCGTCAACTAACCGAAAGTCCGAGGAGATCACCTCCGCGCGGAGCGCTGTGACCAATCGGATGAGCTGCGCTTATGCTCACTGACAACTCCGTCACGCTTCCGCCCCACCAGTTACGGACAGTGGTGGACATCCGGGCCGCGCCGGGCACGAAATGGTTCGACGGTGCGTTTCTGGAATTGCGGGCACGGCATTCCCCGAAAATGAATTGTCGGACTTCATCGGATGTGACACGTCACTCGCCGCAACGTAACTCCGCGTATAACGCACGGTTGCAGGTTGGTTGTTTCGGTGTGCCGCCTGCGCGGTGACGAACCGGTACCTAGGCTGAGCCGATGAGACCTCGCCGCCCCTGTGTCGCTCCCGCCTCGTCGCCGGCACGCTGCGTGATCCGGTGACGACGGCCGACGCGCTCTGTGTCTGCGGCCATCAGCGGGCCGCGCACGAGCACTACCGCAGCGGCACCGAGTGCACGTTCTGCGGCACCGAGGTGTGCCCGCGGTTCCGCCGGCGGGCGTGGTGGCGGCGCGCCCGGTAGATTGCCTACTAAATCTGTAGGCTCAGGAGGACGTCATGCCGCTCCCTGATTTCCTGATCGCCGGCGTGCCCAAGGCCGGGACGACGGCCCTGCACGCCGCCCTCGCCCGGCACCCGGGCCTGTTCCTGCCGGCGGTCAAGGAGCCCAAGTTCTTCCTGACCGACGGCCCGCCGCCACGCACCGGCGGGCCCGGCGACGTGCAGACCTACCAGGAACACGTGTGGCGCCGCTCCGACTACGAGGCGCTGTTCGACCCGGCGCCGGCGGGCGCGCTCAAGGGCGAGGCGACGCCGTTCTACCTCTACGACAACGCGACCCACGACCGGCTGGGGGCGCTGGTCCCCGGCGCGAAGCTGATCCTGCTGCTGCGCGACCCGGTCGACCGCGCGCACTCCAACTGGACGCACCTGTGGAACGCGGGCCTCGAGCCGGAAGCTGATTTCCTGACCGCCTGCCGCGCCGAACACCGTCGCAAGGCCGCGGGCTGGGCCGACTTCTGGCACTACGTGAGCCTCGGGCTCTACGGGCGGCAGGTGCAGCACCTGTTCAAGGTGTTCCCGCGCGAGCAGGTGCTGCTGCTGCGCTACCGCGAACTCAAGGACGCACCGGCGGCGACGCTGGACCGGGTGAGCGCGTTCCTCGGCGTCGAGACCGGGGTCGTGCACGAGATCCCGCGCGAGAACGTCAACCGCCACGTCGTCGAGGACAACGACGTGAACCGGGCGCTGCGCTGGCTGCTGCGCGCGGGTGGCACGTTCGGCCACCGCTTCCCGGTGCCGCTGCGGCTGGCGGCGCGGGGACCGCTGCTGACGCTGCTGCACCGCAAGCACGGCAAGCGGCCGGTCACGACGCCGGAGGAGCGGGCGGCGCTGCTGCCGCTGTTCGCGGACGACATCGCGCTGCTGCAGGACGTGACGGGCGAGAGCTACGACGATTGGCTCGCGGTCGATCGACACAAAGTGCGGTAGGTCAAGAGCGACGGTCTGCACCATGCAACCGGCTACGACAGGATTCTCGGGACCAAATTCCTATCACACCTGTAGATGATGCAAACTATCCCGGATACCCTTCGCTGTGTCGCTGACGCCACGGAATGGAGCCGTCTTGTCGATCGGAACTCAGACTCTGTCGCTGCCACGCTGGGAAGAGTCGACAGTGGTGGTGGAGCCGCCCGGTGACGAGCCGGGGGCCTGGGCGGGTGCTCCCTCGGCGGTGGTTGCTGACGGTCACTTCTATCTGGCCTACCGGCTGCGGTTGCCGATCGGGGAGGGGCGGGGCATCTCCAACGTGGTCGCCCGGTCCGCCGACGGGGTGACGTTCGAGGTCGTGGCCGAGGTCGACAAGGAGCGGTTCGGGGCCGAGTCGCTCGAACGGCCCGCTCTGGTGCGCACCCCCGAGGGGCGCTGGCGGCTGTACGTGAGCGCGGCCACGCCCGGCACCAAGCACTGGCGCGTCGACATGCTCGAGGCCGCCACCCCGGAGGGCCTGGCCACCGCGCCCGCCGTCACGGTGCTCGCCGGTGACGAGACCGCCGGCGTCAAGGACCCGGTGCTGCACCACGACGAGCACGGCTGGCACCTGTGGGCGTCGGTGCACCCGCTCGAGTCCTGGGACGACGCCGACCGGATGACGACCGAGTACGCGACCAGCCCCGACGGCGTGCACTGGACCTGGCGCGGCACCGCCCTGGCCGGGCGCGCGGGGCGCTGGGACGCGCGCGGGGTCCGGGTCTCGTCCGTGGCCGTCGACGGGGACACGGTGCTGGCCTCCTACGACGGGCGGGCCACCGCCGGGGAGAACTGGGAGGAGCGCACCGGCACGGCGCACGGCACCCGGCTGGCCGACGGCAGCTTCGGCGTGCTGGAGGCGAGCGACCGGGAACCGCTGGGCAGCCCGCACGCGCCGAACGGGCTGCGCTACCTCTGCGTGGTCCCGCTGCCCGGCGGCGGCAGCCGGCTCTACTACGAGGCCACCCGGGCCGACGGGGCGCATGACCTGCGTACCGAGGCCGTGTACTGACGCTCGCAAGCGTCGTCACGCGCTCGTGAGCGGGGTCACGATGATCCACCCCCGATGACGCACGGTCACCGGCGCGGCCTAGCGTCTTTTCCCATAGCGCCCGGTCCCGTGGCGTGTGCCCGCAAAGATGGCGCGCGATCGCGGTGCGACCGTATGTGGCGGGGCCCTCCCACAAGGAGGTGCCCCGCCACGCTTGTTTACGGAGTGTGACCTGCCACTCCTTCGAGCAGTGACGAGAGCGTGACGTTTGTGCCCTCAGGGGGTCGGGTACGACGGCGGGGAACGGGACAGTGGCGATTTCTCAGGGGGAACGGTCGATGCGGATGCTGGGCGGGCGTTACCAGCTCGAGCAGCGGATCGGCATCGGTGGCATGGCCGAGGTCTGGCGCGCCCACGACCGGGTGCTGGACCGCCCGGTGGCCGTGAAGATCATGGCGCCGGCCGTGGAGGGCACGCTCGGCGACGGTGAGAGCGTCGACCTGGTCCGTTCCGAGGCGCGCTCGGCTGCCCGGCTCGCCCACCCGAACGTCGCCGGGGTGCACGACTTCGGCACGTCGCCGGGCGTGGGGCGCGAGGTGCCGTACATCGTCATGGAGCTGGTCGACGGGCAGACGCTCGGCGCGCACCTGAGCGCCGGCGCGCTGGACTGGCAGATCGCCGTGCGGGTCTGCGCCGAGGTCGCGGCCGCCCTGGCCGCCGCGCACGGCCAGGAGATCGTGCACCGCGACGTCAAGCCGTCCAACATCATGCTGACGCCGTCGGGCGCGAAGGTGCTCGACTTCGGCATCGCCGCGACGACCGGCAGCGTCGACCCGGACCCGGACGGCCCGGTCATGGGTACCCCGGCCTACGTGCCGCCGGAGCGCTTCGACGGCTCGCCCGCCACGCCCGCGTCCGACATGTACTCGCTCGGCGTGCTGCTCTACCACTGCCTGTCCGGCCGGCTGCCCTGGACGGTCGAGACGCACACCGCCCTGGTCTACGCGCAGCGCTACCGCGACCCGGACCCGCTGCCCGTCATCGAGGGCCTGCCGGTCGAGGTGCTCGACCTGTGCTCGCGCTGCCTCAGCAAGGACCCGGCCGAGCGGCCGACCGCCCTGGTTGCGGCGCTGCTGCTGGCCGAGGCGGTGGACGCCCGCGTCTACGTGCCGATCATCGACCTGGGCACCCGGCTGCCGCGCCCGGCGTCGGTGTCGGCCTGGGACGAGCAGGCGGCGATGGCCGACACCGACGTGGCGATGGTCATGGACCCGCCCACCGGCGAGGTGCCGGCCGGCGGCGGCCGCCACCGCGCGGACTGACCGCCGCGCGGCACGACCACCACCGCGCGGACTAACCGCTGCGCGGCACGACCACCACGGCGTGGACTAACCGCTGCGCGGCACCACGACGACCGGCCGCCGCGCCCGGCGGACCAGCCGCGCCGACACGCCCCCGAGCAGCACCCGCCGCCCGGGCCCGTAACCGCGCGACCCGCAGAACAGCACGTCCACGTCGTCGAGCTCGCCGAGCTGCTCCACCACGTCCCCGACCCGGATCTCCCAGTCCGCCTCGGTGTCCCGGACCGAGGCGGCGGCCCGGCCCAGCGCGGCCTCGTACGTCTCCCGCGCCGTGTCCCGCAGCGCGTGCTCCGCGTCCCGCCCGACCCCGAACGGCAGCGTCCCCTCCGCCGCGGCCACGACGGTGATCAGCCGCACCGGCGTCTTCGTGGGCGCGGCGAGGGTCACGGCGGTCTCCAGCGCGGCCCGCCCGTCGAGCGTGTCCACGTACGCGACCCCGACCCGGCCCAGCGTCCCCGGCGGGCGCTCCATGCCGGTGGGCGCCACGGCGATCGGGCACACGCTGCCGGCCAGCAGCCGGTCGGCGGTGCTGCCCGCGAACAGCCGCTGCCGGGGCCCCTGCCGCCCCGAGCCGACCACGATCCCCGAGGCGCGCACCTCCCCGGCCAGGTCGTGCAGCCCGTGCGCCGCGGACGTGGAGGCCACCGCCCGGTACTCGGCCGCGTCCCCGGCCGTCTCCCGGGCGGTGTCGAGCACGGTCTGCGCCGCCCGGTGCCGGTCGGCGACCCATTCGGCGTCCACCCGGCCGGAGCCCAGCGCGGCCGGGGCGGGATGCACCACGGCCACGACCAGCGGCACGCCCAGGGTGTCGGCCGCCCACCGGCCCAGCACCAGCGCGTCCCGGGCGGACTCGCCGCCGTCGACGCCCACCACGATCGGTCCCGTCGCCCGCTGCGTGATCATGACTGCGGCCCCTCGTCGCGGGCCCAGCCGGGGGTGCCGGTCTCGCCGCGGCGCAGCCGGGAGTTGCGGTAGCCGTACAGGAAGTAGATGAGCAGCCCGAGCAGCAGCCACACCCCGAACCGGATCCAGGTGTCCAGCGGCAGGTCGGTCATCAGATAGACCGCGAACACGATGCCCAGGATCGGCAGCACCGGCGACCACGGCACCCGGTAGGGGCGCGGCATGTCGGGGCGGGTCCGGCGCAGCACGATCACGCCGATGTTGACCAGCACGAACGCGAACAGCGTGCCGATGTTGACCAGCTTGACGATCTCGGAGAGCGGCACCAGCGCCGCCAGGATGGCGATCAGGACGCCGAGCCCGATGGTGAGCCGCGCCGGGGTCCCGTACCGCTGGTTGACCTTGGCGAGCCGCTGCGGGAGCAGGCCGTCGCGGCACATGGCGAAGAAGATGCGCGTCTGCCCGTACATGATGACCAGCACCACGCTGCTGATCGCCACGACCGCGCCGAACGCGAGCAGCCCGGCCGCCCAGGTGATTCCGGCGCCCTGGTCCAGGGCCGCGGCCAGCGGTGCATCGCTGCCCTCGAGCTGTTCGGGGCTGGCGATGCCGACCGCGCCGGTCGCGGTGAGAACGTAGAAGATGGTGCAGATGACCAGCGAGCCGATGATCGCCAGCGGCAGGTCCCTGGCCGGGTTCTTGGCCTCCTCGCTGCCGGTGGAGACCGCGTCGAACCCGATGTAGGCGAAGAAGATGATCGCTGCGGCCGCTGTCACCCCGTCCACGCCGCTCGGGGCGAACGGCTGGAAGTTGCCGGTCCCGAAGTTGAAGAACGCGACGACGATGAAGAAGATCAGCACCGCGAGCTTGACGACGACCATGACGAGGTTGACCCGGGCGCTCTCGGTGACGCCGCGGACCAGCAGGAACGTGATCGCCAGGATGACCAGGACGGCGGGCAGGTTGAAGACGCCGCCGTCCTCGGGTGACTTCGCGATCGCGTCGGGCAGCTGGTAGCCGAACGCCGCGTCGAGGAACGCGTTGAGGTTGCCGCCCCAGCCGACAGCGATCGCGGCCACGCTGACGCCGTACTCCAGGATCAGGTCCCAGCCGATGATCCAGGCGACGACCTCGCCCAGGGTCGCGTACGTGTAGGTGTAGGCGCTGCCGGCGACCGGGATCGACGACGCCAGCTCCGCGTAGGAGAGGGCGGAGAAGACGCAGGCCACGGCGGCGAGCACGAACGACAGGATGACGGCGGGACCGGCGATCCCGGCGCCCTCGCCGATGACGACGAAGATGCCGGTGCCGATGATCGCGCCGACACCCATGGCTGTCAGGTGCAGCGGGCCGACGGCTTTCTTGAGCCCGTGCCCCTCCTCGGCTGTCTCGGTGATCAGCGACCGGACATCGCGCACGGCGAAGATCCCGGGCTTGCTGGAACTCGTGGTCACGGCACCACCCCCTCTGCCGAATACCGTGGTCACCATCGATGGATGTCGCTTCCCCGGGCGGGGACGATCCGCAGCATGCGGGAACTTTCGCCGTGCGGGTTGCTCCCGGGCTACCCACTGTGAGTCACGCCCGGCGCACCGGTTGTGCGGCGAACTGTCGGTTTGGAGCGCCAGCCTGCGAGCCGGGCGGAGCACGTTGTACCGTGGCCTCACGGGGCAGGCGGACCGGGGGGAATTCGCAGGCCCGACGCGTGTGAGCGAGCGGATGGAGTGCCATGGGCGAGGCCGTGATGACGACCCGGCGCCAGGCGGACGGCACCATCGTCGTCGACGTCCGCGGCATCCTCGACGCGGCGACCGTCGACGCGCTGCGCTCGGCCCTGGTGAGCACGCTGCACGGGCAGCGACCGCAGATGATGATCGTCGACCTGACCTTCGTCACGTTCATGGACTCCATGGGCGTCGGCGCGCTGGTCGCGGGGCACAACGCCGCGCGCGAGACCGGCACCCGGTTCGTGCTG
>CAKUMG010000182.1 GCA_934667465.1 uncultured Actinoplanes sp.
GCGGCGGCTCAGCCCGTGCGGCCGTTCGCGTAGACGACGCGGAACCCGAGGTGGTCGGCGAGCGCGCCCCACCGGCCGGACCGGACCAGCCGCTCGACGCTGTCGATCCGCCCGCCGTTGACCAGCGCGTTCAGCACGATCGTCTCGAACGCGGCCGACTCCACCCAGTCGATCGTCTTGGTGAAGCCGCAGAGCATCGCCGCCTTCGTCTCGTGCAGGAACTCCTTGAGCACCTGGTCGGAGGCGCGCAGCACCGAGCAGCTGCCGAAGTACAGGCTGCGCCCGGCGCACCGCCCGGACATCCAGGCGCCGATCTCGTCGAGCTCGACGGTGGTCCGCGGCGTGAGGCACAGCTGCGAGGGCTGGCCGTGCAGCGCGAAGAAGCCCACCTTGAAGTCCTGATACTTCCGGGAGAGCCAGGTATCGAGGTAGTAGTGCAACTCGTCGGCGGTCGCCGTGTCCCGATGGATGAACCGGATGCTGCCGAGCCGTTCGAGCAGTTCCAGGGTCGGCAGGACCGACCCGCGCTCGGTGAGGTCCTCCTCCCACTGCCCCTCGACGCAGAACACTCCCCCGGGCTTGCGCAAGACCCCTCCCCCGTTGTCCACCGTTCGACCCGCAGCCGACATCGCCCGGCGCGCGTCCGACCTTCGTCACACCGCGGCCGGCCTCCGTCCGCCCCGCGGCCGATCACCGCGGGCCCGAAACGCTACCCGCCCGGGAGCTTCCCGGCCGCCCGGGACGCGGCCCGGAGGACGTGGCGCTCCTTACTTACCTGCGAGTGCGTTCTTGCGGAGATCACGAGCGAGAGCATGATGGAGTACGGGGCCCTCCGCCCCACCCCGACTCTTGGAGTGACCGTGAGTGGCACCCGCGACGCGGCGCAGCCCGCTCCGCCGGCTCCGGCGCAGCCCGCCGTGCCCCAGCTCACCGACCCGCTGGGCGGCGCCGCGCCGGCCCCGGCCGGGGTCTCGCCGGCTCCGGCCGGCCTGATCACGCTCGGTGACACCGGTGCCGACGCGTGCACTGACGACTCCTGCCTGCCCCAGCTGTGAGAGGAACACCCTTGCTCGTCGAGATCTGGTCCGACATCGTCTGCCCGTGGTGCTACATCGGCAAGCGCCGCCTCGAGACCGCCCTGAGCGACTTCGAGCACGCCGACGAGGTCGAGATCGTGTGGCGCAGCTTCCAGCTCGACCCGTCGCACCCGAAGGGCCTGATCGAGCCGACCCAGGAGAGCCTGGCCCGCAAGTTCGGCTCGAAGCAGCGCATCCAGCAGGCGCAGGCCCAGGTCGGCCAGCTCGCCGAGGCCGAGGGCCTGCACTACGACTTCGAGAATGCGGTGAGCATCAACACGTTCGACGCGCACCGCCTGATCCACCTGGCGACGAAGCACGGCAAGAACGCCGAGGCCCACGAGCGCCTGATGCGCGCCAACCTCGTCGAGGCGGCCACCCTCGACACCGACACCCTGGTCAAGCTCGCCGAGGAGCTGCAGGTCCCCGCCGACGAGGCCCGCCAGGTCCTCGAGGGCGACGCCTACACCGACGAGGTCAACGCCGACATCGCCCAGGCCCGGGCGTACGGCGCCAGCGGCGTCCCGTTCTTCGTCCTGGATCGCAAGTACGGCATCTCCGGCGCCCAGTCCGCCGACGTCTTCCGCCAGGCCCTCGCCACCGCCCACGCCGGCTGAGCCGCCCTCACCCGGCCGAGCCGCCTCTCCATCCGCGCGCCGGCCGAGTCACCCTTTCGCCGCCACGCCTTCCATCAGGCGTGGCGGCGACCGGCTGCCCGGCCCCGCCGGCGGCGCCACCATGGTTCGCCCGGCGAGCGCCCGCGGCACGGCGGTGCTACGGTCCGTCCATGTCGGACACACAACCCCTGATCAAGGGCCGTAAACCGGTCGTGGTCCTCATAGTGCTCGAAACCCTCGTCATCGCCTATCTGGTGACGCAGGCCATCGCCGGCCAGCAGGAGTGGCGCGTCTGGTACTGGGTCAGCGCCGCCGCCCTCACCGCCCTGATCGGCGTCGTCGCCTGGACCCGCCTGCGGCGCTGACCCGCACGGCGCAACCCCGCCTACCTGCCGGGGCGCGTGAGCGTCGCTCCGCGATGCGGCTCTACTCCGAGGCGATGCGAGGCGGCCGGTGCTCGTAGGGCGTGCTCAGCACCACCGTGGTCCGCGTGGTCACGTTGGCCGCCGTGCGGATCTCCTGCAGGAGCCGCTCCAGGTCGGCCGGGCTGGCCACCCGGACCAGCAGCAGGTAGAAGTCCTCCCCCGCCACCGAGTAGCACGAGTCGATCTCGGCCAGGTGCGCGAGCCGCTCCGGCGCATCGTCCGGCTGCGAGGGGTCGAACGGCCGGATCGCCACGAACGCGGTCAGCGGCAGGTCGAGCGCCTCGTAGTTGACCTTCGCCGCGTACCCCGCGATGACCCCGCGCTGCTCGAGCCGCCGCACCCGCTGGTGCACGGCGGAGACGCTGAGCCCGACACGCTCGGCCAGGTCGGTGTACGACAGGCGGCCGTCCGCGCTGAGGGCAGCCACGATCGCCCGGTCGATCTCTTCCACGGCGACAAGATACCGGTACGCCCGCCGATGTCACGAATCAACGCCCACGACTCACCCCCGGGTGCCGCCCGCCCGGGTGCCCCGCGACACGGGCACCCGAGCGGGAAGCGCTTCAACATCGGGAAGCGGTTCCCGCCAGGGAAGCGCTTCAGGACGGGAAAGCGCTCACCCCGAGGGCCGGGCGAGGGCGCGCGCGATCACCATCCGCTGGATCTGGTTGGTCCCCTCGACGATCTGCAGCACCTTCGCCTCCCGGAACCAGCGCTCGACCGGATGATCGCTCACATACCCGGCCCCGCCGAGCACCTGCACCGCATCCGTCGTGACCCGCATCGCCGCGTCGGTGGCGAAAAGCTTCTCCTTGGCGGCCTCGGTCGAGTACGGCCGGCCGGCATCCTTGAGCCGGGCCGCCGCCAGCATCAGCGCCCGCGCCGCCGAAACCTGCGTGGCCATGTCGGCGAGCAGGAAGCCGAGCCCCTGGAAGTCCGCGATCGGCCGCCCGAACTGGGTCCGCTCCCGCGCGTACCCGGCCGCGTGGTCCAGCGCCGCCTGCGCGAGCCCGACCGCGCACGCGGCGATCCCGAGCCGCCCCGCGTCGAGGGCCTTCATGGCGATCCGGAAGCCGATGCCCTCCTCGCCGACCAGCCGGCCCGCGTCGATCCGGGCGCCGTCGAGCACGATCTGCGCGGGCGCCGACGAGCGCAGCCCCATGAGCCGCTCGGGCGCCTGGGGCAGCAGGCCGGGCGTGGCGGCGTCGGCGACCAGGCACGAGATGCCCGCGGCGCCGGGACCGCCGGTGCGGCAGAACAGGTTGTAGAAGTCCGCCTGCCCCGCGTGGGTGATCCACGCCTTGGTGCCCGTGACGACGTACTCGTCGCCGTCGCGGACCGCCCGTGTCGTCAGCGCGGCCGCGTCGCTGCCGCCCTGCGGCTCGGACAGGCAGTACGCCCCGAGCAGCTCACCGCCGAGCAGGTCCGGCAGCATCTTGCGCTGGCGCTCGGTGCCCGCCTCGGCGATCGGGAAGCACGCGAGGGTGTGCACGCTGACCGCCTCGGCCACCGCCAGCCACGACCCCGCCAGGGTCTCGATCACCTGCAGGTACACCTCGTACGGCTGACCCGCACCGCCGTCGCTCTCGGGGTAGGGCAGCCCGAGCAGCCCGGCCCGGCCCAGCGTGCGCAGCACCTCGCGCGGGAACTCGCCCCGGCGCTCGTGCTCGTCGACCCTCGGGGCCAGCTCTCCTTCCGCCAGCTCACGGGTCAGGCCCAGCAGTTCGTACGCCTCTTCGGATGGCAGCAGCCGCTCAACTGTCACCCGGCCAGCTTAACGGCCGTTCAGTTTTCAGTCAGCACGCGCGCTTGCCCCCGGGGGCCACGAGGGCACCGCCCCTGCCCCCAGCTACCACGCGGCGCGCCCCGTCCGCATCACCCCGCCATCGCGTCCACCAGGCGTTTCGCCGACCCGGCCAGGTTCCACCGCTCGGCGAGCCGCAGCAGCGCATCGCCGTCCCGCGGCGCCGCGGGCAGCACCGGATCGAACTCCGGCAGCGGCACGTCCAGGACCACCTTGCACACCGGCAGCGCCACGGCCAGGTAGTCGCGGGAGGCCAGCAGCTTGGTCCGGACCCCGGGCGCGAACCCGGAAGCCGGATCGTCCAGGGCCGCCATGATCTGCTCGACGCCGCCGTAGCGCTCGATCAGCCGCGCCGCCGTCTTCTCCCCGACCCCGGGAACGCCGGGCAGCCCGTCGCTCGGGTCGCCCCGCATCGCCGCGAAGTCCGCATACCACCGGGCGGGAACGCCGTACTTCGCCTGCACCGCGGCCTCGTCGCTGTCCTCGAGCTTGGCCACCCCACGCCCGCAATAGAGCAGCCGCGTCCCGCGCGCGTCGTCGACGAGCTGGAACAGGTCCCGGTCGCCGGAGACCACCTCGACCGGCGCGGGCTGGGTCGCCGCGAGCGTGCCGAGCACGTCGTCCGCCTCGTAGCCGCTCACCCCGAAAGCCGGGATCCCGACCGCGGCGAGCACCTCGAGCAGCACCGGCACCTGCTTCTCCAGCGACGCGGGCACCTCCTCGACGTCACCGTGCGCAACCCGGTGCGCCTTGTAGGACGGCACCAGCTCGGTGCGCCATTCCGGCCGCCAGTCGGCATCGAGCGCGCACACCACCCTGCCGGGCCGCCGGGTGCGGATCAACTGGGCCACCATGTCCAGGAAGCCGCGGATCGCATTGACGGGCTCCCCGGCCGCCGTGCGCGCGGCGGACTCGGGGATGCCGTGGAACGCCCGGAAATACAGGCTCGGGGCGTCGACTGCCAGCAGAGGTCGCTCGGTCACGGCACGACCATAACCAAAGCCACCGACAAAAATGTACGCCGTGCCCGGCCGCCCGCGCGGGATGACTCCTGGGCGGCCGGGTCAGGCGGGGGTGATGAAGAGGAACGCCATCTCGGTGCGGACGGAGAAGCCGAGGTTCTCGTAGAGGCGCACGGCCGCGAGGTTGTCCGCGGCGCAGTGCAGGAACGGCACCTCGCCGCGGGCGCGGATGCCCGCCGCCACGGCGCCGATGAGGCGGGTGGCTAGGCCCGCGCCGCGGTAGGCCGGGTCGGTGCAGACCGCGCTGATCTCCGTGTAGCCGGGCACGTGCAGCCGCTCGCCCGCCATCGCGACGAGCGCGCCGCCGCGCCGGATGCCCAGGTAGGTGCCGAGCTCGATGGTCCGCTTGAGGAACGGGCCCGGCCGGGTCCGCTCGCGCAGGTCGAGCATCTCGGGCACGTCGCCGGGGCCCAGCACGACCGCCTCCGGCGCCGGCGCGCCCTCGTAGTCGTGGCCGACCAGCTGCAACCCGGGCAGCCCCGCCTCACCGGTCCAGCCGGCCGGGGTGGTCAGCCCGGGACCGGGCACCAGCACGTGCTCCCCCGGCGCCAGCAGCGTCGCCAGGTCGGCCCACGCCGCCGGGTCGCGCGGATCGGCCACCGCGCCGAACGGGCTCACCGCCGGGTCGAAGCGCGCACCCCGCCCGTGCCGCACGACCTGATCGCTGGGCGCCCCGGACAGCGCCGCCCACACCGGGTTGTCGAGAAGCTCCACACCCGCGATCCTTCCAGGCCCGCCCCGCCACCGGCCCCTCGTGTAACGCTCGCCATACCGCCCGCCCCCATGGGAACCGCGGCCCCAGCCCCGCCCCAGTAATCACGGACCCCCATCGCGCAGGCCGGTCTCGCGGAGGCTGGGCAGCGCGGAAAATCGTTCGACGGCGGGTCCATCATCGATGCGTGACGGTCACTGTGTCGGGCGGCATCGTGGTCCGGGCGGACGAGGTCGTGCTGACGGCATCAGGCCCGGCGATCCCGCCTGCGCAGCTTCCACGCGGCACGCCCGTAGCGGTGGGACCTGCCGTTGCTGGGGAAGCGGCCGGGGCCGCCGCCCGTGAGCTGCTGAGTGAATTGGTCGCGGCGGCGGGGACGGTCGCAGCCGATGCCGGGGTGGACCTCGGCATCGGCTTCCGTTCCGCGCGCCTCGACGGGATCGTGAGCCGCGCGCAGGGGCATGGGGGCGGGGATCGGCGGGATGCGGTGCTCGCGGTGCTGGGCGTGCCGAGGTTCGCGGAGCGGCTCGGGCCGCCGGCCGCGCTGCTGGTGGCGTTGTTCGGGCCGGAGGCGACCCGGCCGCTCGGGGCGGCGACGCTGCGCGCGATCGACGAGGGGCAGTGGGCGGTGCTGCGGTTCGCGGTGGCTGCCGCCGGGGTGCTCGGGCCGGAGCAGGTGGCCGAGGTGCTGCGGTTGCGGGCACCCCGGGGCGTGGATCCCTTCCCGGACGGGCTCGCCTCGCTGACCGGCGCGCAGCTCGGCGTCGTGCTCGCGCCCTACGAGACCCGGCGGCGGCTCACGCTGCTGACCGGGCTGTGGGAGCGGGTCTGCGCCACGCGGGCCGCGGTCCAGCGGCGGGAACGGTTGCTCGGCTCGCAGGAACCGTTCCGGGCCCTGGCGTCCGACCTGCGGGAACGCTGGGCGGCCGACGAGAACGCCCGGATCGAGCGCGCGGTCGGCACTCTGGTACCCGCCGCGGGAGTTCTGGGAGGCCCGGTTCACCCGGCCGCTGCACGACGCGCTCGCGGCCACCGTGCTGGCCCGGGTCGCGCTGACGGCCGCCGAGCACGGTGACGACGCGGCGCTGGCCCGGCACGCGCACGAACTCCGGGCCGCCGCGCGGCTGCTGGGCAGGAAGGAAGCGGCGCTCTCGGTCCGCCGGGTCGAGGGCCTGACGCCGCACCCCGCGCGCCCCGGCTCGTACGTGCGGGACCTGGCCGGCTTCCTCGACCGGCTCCCCCTGACCCGGAAGGCCGCCAAGGCGGTCCGGTCCCGGCTGCGCACCGCCCTCGCGTACGCCGTCATGGCGCTCCGCCAGGCCGAGGACATGCTCGACGAGGGCCGCCGCACACCCCACCCCGCGGGCCGCGAAGCCTTCGACGCCCTCGCCGCCACCTCCCTCGCCGCCTGGCGGGCCGAGGTCGGCCACTTCTCCCCCGCCCGCGTCCCCACCTGGCCGATGTCCGCCCGGCAGGGCTCGGCCGAGCAACCGAACGGACCGGGCGAGGTCGCAGGGGACCAACTCTGGCTGGCCGAACTCGCCGACACGATCGCCCGCCTGCACGGTCACGAAGCCGCGGAGATCGGCCGTCGCGGCGACGAGCTGTGGACGGACACCGATCCGCGACCCGGACCGGAGGACACGTTCGCCGTGGACAGCGCATCGATCGCCGCCGCCGCTGCGAGCGCCGCCCACCTGGCCGGCCTCACCGCGGGACGGCCGCCCGGCAAGCCCCGCACCTGGGACGACCTGTCCCGCGACCTGATCGCCGCCGCCACCGCAGCCGAGGACCAGATCGGCCCGTACGCGCTCCCGCCCGTCCTGGCCGCCGCCGAAGGAACCGCTCTACCGGGCACCGAGGTGCGCATCGAGGTGGCCCGGTCCGGGAGCAGGCTCGCGGCCTGGGCAGGTTATATGGGCAACTGCCTCGCGGACGGGTACTACGCCGGCGAGGCCGCGGCCGGGCGCGTCGTGCTGATCGCCCTGCGCGCGGGCGACACGATCCTGGCCAACGCCGAGCTGCGCCCCAGCGGCAAGGGCTGGCGCATCGAGCAGGTCATGGCCCGCTTCAACGAGGACCCGGACCCGGCGCTGGCAAGCGCTTTCCGCGACTGGGTGCGCTCTCTTCCCGCGCGCGAGGAGGATCCGCCCACCGAGCCCGGCACCGGTCCCTGGCCGGCCCTGCGCACCCGCGCGACCCGTCCCGCGCACCCCCGCCCCCACCAGCCGCGCAGCAGAAGCACGACCTGACCGCGCGCCGGGAGCAACGGCCGGCCCGCATGAGGATCGCCGACCCGGAAGGCCGGAATCAGTCGTCGGCCGGCCGGCGCGGCGTGCCGTAGACCGTCCCGGTGGCCCGCGGCCGCCCGGAACCGTCGTTGTGCCCGCCCCCGACCGGCCCGTCGTCGTGCCCGCGTGGCCCCGGCCCGTCGTCGTAGCCGGGCCGCGCCCCCGACTCCCACGGATTGCTGTTCCGGTCGCCGTCGCCGAGCCCCGGCCCGTACCCGTGCCCGTCGTCGCCGAAGAACGAGCCCCCGGCGGAGCCGTCAGCAGAAGCGGAGCCGGAGGAGGAAGAAGAAGAGCCGGAGGACTGCTCCTCGAACTCCGCCTTCTCGATCTTGTCGGCGCGCAGCCGCTTGCGGATCCGCATCCCGATCCACCACGCCGCGGCCACCGCGCAGATGCCGATGACGACGTACTGGTACGTGCCGACCCAGCCCTCGATCTTCGACCAGTTCTCGCCCAGCCCGTAGCCGAGCATGATGAAGATGGTGTTCCAGATCAGGCTGCCCGCCGTCGTGCAGAGCAGGAACGTGGTCATCTTCATCCGCTCCAGCCCCGCCGGGATGGAGATCAGACTGCGGAACACGGGGATGAAGCGCCCGAAGAAGACCGCCTTGGTGCCGTGCTTGAGGAACCACGCCTCGGTACGGTCGATGTCGGCCACGTTGACCAGCGGCAGCTTCGCGGCGATGGCCACGACCCGCTCGCGGCCGAGCGCCATGCCGACGTAGTAGAGCGCGACCGCGCCGACCACCGAGCCGATGGTGGTCCAGATGATCGCGCTGGCCAGGCTCATGTCGCCCTGGCTGGCGGTGAAGCCGGCCAGGGGCAGGATGACCTCGCTGGGGATCGGGGGGAACAGG
>CAKUMG010000183.1 GCA_934667465.1 uncultured Actinoplanes sp.
AGCCGCTGCGTACGCAGTGCGGCCAGCAACACGCGTTCACGATCCCGGATACCGACGCTGTGCCGGACCTGGGCAGGCAGCCGCAGCGCCGAACGGGAACACAACGCCTGCCGGGCGTTCGGGTGAGCGCTGACCACGATCACGCTGTGCAGCGCGTCGAACCGGACCCGGGTGCCCTCACCCCAACCCAGCAGCTGCATCAGGCGAGTATCGGAAACTCGGCCCTTACCATCGAGCCGGCACATCCCGAACTCCACATCCCGCGGGATCGGCGGCAACGCCACCGGACGGGCCAACGGCCGGTACGCCTGCTCACGCTGCACCGGGCTCCTGCGCCGCTCGCGCTGTTCCGCGGCGACTTGCACCGGCAGCGGCACACCCCTCACCACGCCAACCACCGCCCACGGTCAAGCACAGAACCTTTTTGACGTAGCGTCCGCCGGCGAGTTTCGGCGGCCGCTACCAGTTCGCCGCTCCGTGGCACGAGTGCCACCGTTGCGTGGGAAGGTGTGCTTGAGCACGTTAGGCGAGCTCGTAGCACAAATGACATCGGTAGGGGTGAATGTCCCCCCTCGGACACCACGCAGGTACACGGTGATCGTCTCTGACGGTCGCCGTGTTTTTGTTTCCGCCGATCCCACCTGGCCGGATCTCTGCGAGCACGGTCTCAGTGCCGGGCCGGTAGGTCATGTGCAAGCCGATCCGCGCGTAGACGGTCATGCTGGTCCGCCCGCCTCAGGAGCCCGAGTAGCCCACCAGACGCGTCTACGAGGGTGCCGATCTGCTCCTCGCTCATCCGCTGCGGCGGCGCCTCGGTGAGCCCGAGCCGTGCCTGCGCCGTTTTCTTGATCGCGGTCGTCTCGCTGATCCACCCGGCCACGAGTACTGGATTTCCGCCGGCGTCGAGTGCTACCCGGTCCCGCTCGATCTTCGCGTCGCAGTCGGCGAGCGTCCCGCGCAGCTTCGGGGCCTCGTCGTTCTGCTGGTGTGAAGCGCGAGCGCTGCCCGGTGGCTGGCATCGGCGACGCCGCGCCGCGTCTCGGTGAGGTGGGCGCCGCCCAGCCCCTCGGCAAGGAACCGGTCGACCGAATCCGTGATCGACTCTTGGCGCATCCGCTGCGCTACAGGCGTGGTGACCGGGTCGGGTTCGAGCCGGTGCAGCCGCCTGCCCTCGGCCGCCTTGCCGGGGTTCGGGTGCGGTCCGGCGTCGCCGAGCCGGTAGCCGTAGCGCGGGCGCTCAGCTGCGCCGGTAGGCGGAAGGTCCCGTACGGGAACACGTCCTGACACGCCGCCGTCCGTTGTGGATCCCGGAATGTTGGGGCAGGCGCGGCAGGTTTCCGGGAAGTCTTGTCCACCGGGCGGAGACAGCGGCCGGAGGCCCTGAGAGCGTACCGGGGTACGCCGGCGGCTATCCAGGAGGATCCATGCCAGAACCCACTCGTTGGTCCGCGTCCCGGGGCAGGTGGATCGCGGTGGCGGTGATGCCGGCCGTCGTGGCGGGGATGGTGACGGCCGGCATGACGAGTGCGTCGGCGGCAACCGGTGAGGCGATCATCGGTGTGGGTTCGAACCGCTGTCTCGACGTGATCGGCAACAAGAGCACCGCGGAGACAGGGATCAACATCTACGACTGCAACGGGCGGCCGAACCAGGGCTGGACCTTGACCGCAGCCGGCGAGCTCCGTGTCTTCGAGGGCACGATGTGCCTGGACGTGGAGTCCAGCCGGACCACCGCGCCGGCACGGGTGCAGATCTACGGCTGTAAGGGCTCGGCGAACCAGCGGTGGCGGATTACCGCTGACGGCGCCATCGTCGGGGTGCAGTCCGGTCTTTGCCTCGATGTACGCAACGCGGGCACGGCCAACGGCTCTGTGGTGGAGCTCTACACCTGCACCGGACGGGCCAACCAGCGGTGGCGGACAGCTCTCACCACCATGGACACTCAGGCGCCCACAGTGCCGGCTCGCCCCCGGGTGAGCAACCTCGACTGCGACTCGGTCACCTTCGCCTGGGATGCGTCGGCGGACAACGTGGGCGTCGTCGCCTACGATATCTACCACGACGGCCAGCAGATGACGTCGGTCGCGGGCAGCACGCTGTCCACCGAGCTGACGGTGGTGCCGGGCGCCGAATGGGGCCTGTACGTCAATGCCCGGGACGCCGCCGGCAATGTCTCCCAGGCCAGCACGACGGTGCCGATCTCGGTCCCCCAGTGCCAGCCGGACACTCAGGAGCCGACGGCACCGCGCGACCTCGCAGCGACTGTCAACGGCACCTCCGTGACGCTGCGGTGGACCGGCGCCACCGACGATGTCGGTGTCCGGGCGTACGACGTCTACCGCGACGGCACCAAGGTGGGTGAGGTGACCGGCACCTCGACCGTCCCGCCGGCCCTGACGTATCTCGACAGCGGTCTGCGCGGCTCCACCAGCTACGACTACCGCGTCGTGGCCCGCGACGCTCAGGACAATGTCTCCGCGCCGAGCAACACGGTCAGCGTGACCAGCGGTGCGGCATGCTCGACGCCGGTCTGTGAAGTGACCGAGGTGTATCGCGACACGGACATTCCCTGGGGCCTGGTCGAGCTGGCGGACGGCACAGTCCTCTACAACCGCCGCGACGCCCACGACATCGTGCGTCTCGATCCCGCCACCGGCATCAGGACCACCGTCGGTGCCGTGCCCGGGGTGGAGAGCACCGACGGTGAAGGCGGGCTGATGGGCCTGGCCGTCGCGCCGACCTTCGCCAACGACCACTGGCTCTACATCATGCACACCTCGCCGGTGGACAACCGGATCGTCCGGATCAAGCTGGAGAACGGCCGGCTCGTCCTGTCCAGCCGGCAGAACCTGGTGACCGGCATCCTGCGCAACAAGTTCCACGACGGTGGCCGGCTTCGTTTCGGCCCGGACGGCAAGCTCTACGCCAGCACCGGCGACGCGCAGAACGGCAACCACGCGCAGAACCTCACCAGCCTCAACGGCAAGATCCTGCGGCTGAACCCGGACGGGACCGTGCCGTCGGACAACCCCTTCGGCAACTACGTCTGGAGCTACGGGCACCGCAACCCGCAGGGCATCGCGTTCGATGCGAACGGGCGCCTGTGGGAGCAGGAGTTCGGCAACTCCGTCATGGACGAGACGAACCTGATCACGAAGGGCGGCAACTACGGCTGGCCGGCCTGCGAGGGTACGTCCGGCACGTGCGGCACCGCCGGTTTCATCGCCCCGAAGCAGACCTACACCACCGCGAACGGCTCCTGCTCCGGCCTCGCCGTGGTCCGGGACGCCGTCTACATCGCCTGCGCCCGCGGTGAACGCCTGAACCGGTTGACGATCACCGCGAACGGCGGTCTGACCGGCTTGCAGTCGTACTTCACCGGCCAGTACGGCCGTTTCCGGACCGTGGAACCCGCCCGTGACGGAGGCCTGTGGCTCACGACCACCAACGGCGGCGACAAGGACAGCATCCCCGACAACACCGACGCCCGGATCCTGCACGTCACCCTCAACTGACCCCGGCCGGGATGTAATGAGCTCGCCGGGCGCCCCGATCGCCGCGGCCTGTCTCAGGCCGCGGCCATCATCCGGGACGGGTGGTTCTTGGCGGACAGGATCTGCGGACATCCGTGCCTGACCCGTCGACCCGGCCGGGAAGCTTCGGTCACCCGGCCGGGCTGCCCGGAGTCAGGGCGTGACCGGCTCGAACCGGAGGCCGTGAACCACTCGCGTCTCGTCGTCCGCGGCAACCGGTCCGGCAGATACAGCTCGAGCCCCTATGCCCTTGAAGGTCATCGCTGATGGGCGGCTCGCAGGGTGTCCCGCAGGGCGGTGACCGCGGGCTTGGGGCGCAGCTGCTGGTCCCACGGCAGTTCGTCGCCGGGTTCGAGTGGGTAGCTGTCGTGTTCGGCGGTGGAGCCGTAGCGATCGGTGATGCCCCAGGTGCTGAACGAGGTGCAGGTCGGCTCGGACAGGCAGGCGCCGAGCACGCCGGCGAACTGGGTGGCCTGGACGCGTGGCGATTCGCCGTAGACGTCGATTTCGGAGATGCGCGCGGACAGGCCGAGCCCGGCCAGCGCGGCGATGTGGGACCGGAGCACGGCGGGGTCGATGTGGTCGCCGGCTTCGTGAATGTGGCTTTGGAAGCCGACCCCGTCGATGGGCACTCCACGCTCCTTGAGTCGGACGAGCAGGGCGTACAGGGCGTCCCACCGGGGACCGTCGGCCTCGGCGCCGTACTCGTTGAGGTACAGCTTCGCCTCGGGGTCGGCGGCGCGGGCGGCGGTGAAAGCCTTGTCGATGTACGTCTCGCCCATCGCTTCCTGCCACAGGTGTTCGCGCAGACCGGGATTGCCGTCGGGTCCGTCATCGTCCGGCGACAAGGGTTCGTTGACGACGTCCCACTCCGCGACCCGGCCACGGTAGTGACCGGCGACGGTGCTGACATGTCCGGTCATCACGCGTTCCCGGTCGGCGGGGGCGACCTGCTGCATCCAGCGCGGGTTGGCCTCCCCGAAGACCAGGGTGTGCGCGTGCACTCGCATGTGGTGGGCAGCCGCGAAGTCGGCCAGCAGGTCACCCTCGGTGAAATCGTAGGTGTCCGGCCCCGGGTGGACGAACTGGGGCTTGAGGGCGTTCTCTGTGGTGAGCATCGAGAACTGGGTGGCGGCGAGGGTGCGGTAGCCGTCGTCGCCGGCCAGTGGTTCGGCCGCCATCGCGGCCCCGATCGGTAGCCGGCGGGCGGTGGCCTCGGTCAGGGCACGCAGGGAGTCCGAGGGCGGGGTCACCTGCTCCGCCACCGGAGTGTCACGGACGGCGATGCTGCCGCCGTCGCGCGCCGTTGCCTCCAGCGCTGCCAGGGTCCAGTCCGGCGCGCCGGGCACGGCGTCGGCCCCGAACGTGACGGAGCCGGCGTCGAAGACCCCGGGATCCGGGACGGTCACGCGGATGTCGCCGGCCGACAGCACCAGGTCGCCGCCGTGGCGTTCGATCGTGACGGTGACCGTGGCGGGTGAGGTGACCGCCGCGGTCCGGTCCGCTACCGGCGCGGCGGAACGGCCGTCCCAGACGGTCAGACCCAGCTCGCGTTCCGAGACCGCGACTCGCAGGCCCCGCCGGTTCTGTCGCCACTCGTCGTAGACGATCGGCACCTCGCCGTACAAGTACAGCGACGCGGTCTGGCCGGCCGGACGGTGCACCGTCGCACCGACCTGGAAGTCACCGTGGACCTCGAGCCGCGGGCCGCGCAGGTTCACCGGCGGATGGGGTTGCCCGCCCGTGCCGTCCTGCAGCACGATCTGCCGTCCCAGGCCATGGACACGCACGCCGCCGGACCCGGCGGTCCCGCCCGGCACGTGACTCCAGTCCCCGGCGAGCAGGTCCATCCGGCCGGACGCCGGGGCGGCGCCGGACGCGCTCGGCCGGGCATCCCGGCCACCGGTCAGGTCGCAGGCGGCGGCCCCGCCGGCGAGCAGACACAGCACGGACACGAACAGGGGCAGGCAGGCGCGGGAGACGTTCGGCACGGGTCCTCTTGCAGTCGGCGATGAAGGAACGCCCGACAGTACCGACAGCATGCGCCGTGACCGCTGAGGACAGTCACGCCGTAGAGATCTGCTTTATGGCATAGAGTCCAATTATGCGTAGTATGGTCGGTTATCTGCGTGGCTGGGCTCGCCGCGTTCTGGCTGATGTGCGCATCCGGGCCCATCAACCGTACGCGAGCCTGCGGCCGGTCCCCTTGTGTGAGAACTGGCCGGACGGCGGGGAGGGGACGGGAGATTTCGCCCCGATGCGGGCATGGGAGCTGCTGGAGCAGCAGTGCTCGGCAGGGCCGCGCTGCCCCGGCGGCCCGGGGCGGGAGCCGACGCTGCGGCTGATTCTCGACCGCTTGACGCGGACCGCCGGCGAGGTGGCGGTGCAGGAATGGCCGCAACCCGTCGAGCGTGGCGTCGGGGCCGGCCGGAGCTGGGAGCTGACCAACGTGCTCGCCCGGTTCGGCCCGGCAGGGGAGGCGCCCGGGCTGCTGCTCGCGACCCACTGGGACACGCGGCCTGCCGCTGACGAGGATCCGGATGCGGGGCTGCGTGGCACGCCGCCGGTGGGGGCGAACGACGGTGCCTCCGGCGTGGCCGTGCTGCTGGAACTGGCGCGGACCCTCCGCGTACGCCGTCCGGGGCGCCCCGTCGTGCTGGCGTTCCTGGACGGGGAGGATCTCGGGGAGCACTGCTACGGCGGCCGGCAACTGGCACGGGCCCTGCGTCGCCGTGACGGGCGGCGGTGGCGGACGCGCCGCGCGGTGGTGATCGACATGATCGGCGGGGCCGGGCTGCGCTGCACCACGGAACGCCACTCGATGCGCTCCGCGCCCGCCTTGTGGCACGAACTGCATGCGCACGCGGCCGCGCTGGGCCTGGATCGGCACTTCGGCGGCCCCGCGGCCCGCATCACCGACGACCACGTGTTCCTCGCACGGGCCGGCGTGCCGAGTGTGCTGCTGATCGACTTCACCTACCCGTACCGGCACACGACCGGCGACACAGCCGAGCGGTGCAGTCCCGGCTCGCTGGCCGTGATCGGTCGCGTCCTCGAACGGCTGATCCACACCGGCGTCGGCGCGGCAGATCTCGATGCGGCCCGCGCTGATGCCGGAGCGGGGGAGCGGTGAGCCGGAAGGCGCGCGCCTATGCGCGATGGGCGAGATGGCGCGACGGTGGCCGCCGCGCCGCGGACGCCGTGCACGCCGGTCTGTGGCTCGGGCTGCTCGACCGCGACGACCTGCACGCCGTCGACCGCGGCGAGTACGAGCGGCGGACCACGTACCGCACCGATGCGTACAACTTGGGCGGCCTCTTCGACTGGGAGCAGCGCATGCTGGACCGGCACTTCCCGGGCACCGGGCCCGTGGTCGTGCTGGCCGCCGGCGCCGGGCGGGAACTGCTGGCTCTCGCCGGGCGGGGACACCCCGTGACCGCGTACGAGTGTCATCCGCTGCTCGTCGAGACCGGGCGCGACCTGCTGCGCCGGGCCGGCACCACCGGCGCGGTGCTCGAGCGGCTCGGGCGGGACCGGGCCCCGGACGGCGGCGGCCCCTACGCGGCGGCCGTCGTGGGCTGGAGCGCGTACATGCTGATGGCCGGGAGCGTGCACCGGGTGGCCTTTCTGGCCGGGCTCGCGGCGGTGCTCGAGCCCGGGGCGCCGGTGCTGCTGTCCTTCGCCGGGCGCACCCCCGGGGACCGCCGTCCGGCGCTGGTGGCCGCGGTCGCCGGCGCGGTGCGGCGGATCCGGCGGCGGCCCGGGGTGGAGCTGGGTGACGACCTGGCGCCGAACTACCTGCACCGGTTCACCGAGGGGGAGCTGGCCGGTGAGCTGGGGGCGGCCGGCTACCGCCTGGTGGACTACTCGCCGGGACGGCACGGCACCGGCGAGCCGGCCCACGCGGTCGCCCACCGCCTCTGAAACCGGCCCCGCCGCGCAACGGCGTCCGGGTGGCGTCGATCAGGAGCGCGGTGGGCGCCCGGCGGCGGTGAGGTCGCGGACCGCCCGCGGCAGCAGGGCGGCGATCGTGCCCAGCCGTCGCACGTGTGCGCGTACCAGCGCCGGCGTCGTCCGGGCGTCGTAGCACTCGGCCATGAACGAGCGTGGCGGCAGTGCCCGGTGCAGCACGTACCGCAGCCGATCGCGTCCCCGACGCTGCCCGATCCCGGCGAGGCTGGCGGCGCCCCGGGCCGCCCCGCGGACCCGCAGCCGCAGGTCGAGTGGCGCATCGGCCCAGCCGGTCGTGACGCCGGGCAGCGGCGTCCCGGCGAGGTCGCAGGCGAGCCGGACGGCCTGCGCCACCCCGAGTTCGGCAGCGAGCCCGCAGGCCTGCGCCCAGGCTGCGGCATCGCCGATCCGGCGGGCCCGGCGCAGATCCTCGAGGGCCTTGGCGCCGGTGGGGCCGTCCTGCGCGACCTGCAGCGCCACCACGAGGCAGCGGCCGGCCTCGCCGGGCATCCGGACCCGGCCGCCGGCGAGCTCGAGGTCCGCCGCGTCGCGGGACAGCACGTTCCAGACCGGGGTGCCCGGGTCGGTGACCAGGCCCAGCCCGTGGTGCAGGTCGACGGCGTCCCGGCTGCCGTCGGCGTGGGTGCGATAGAGCGAGACCGCGTAGCCCGTGCCCGCCTCCGGTCTGGTCCCGGCCCAGCGGTCGACGAAGCCGAGGCGCTCCAGGACGGCGAGAGCCTCCCGCCGCCGGTCGGCGGGGACGAGGAGGTCGCTGTCGCAGTAGGGCCGGGGCGCGCCGTCGGCGTAGAGCCAGCGCGCCGTCGTGGGCCCCTTCAGCAGCAGCTGCGGGATGCCGGCCGCGTCCAGCGCGCGCACGCATTCCCCGGTCGTCGCATCGATGCGGTCCAGGTCCGCCACGGCGGGCATCGGGATCCTCGTCCTGTCCGGCCCGGTCAGCCGGCGACCGGGTCGCCGCCGGGGATGCCGCCGCCGGTCTGCATCACGATCAGTTGTCCGTCCTGGCCGGCGCCGCGGGTGAGCGAGCGCAGCGTGCCCAGGCCGGCGATGGCCGGCGGTTCGTACGGCATCGTGAAGCCGGTCTGCATGACCACGGGCTCGCCCTGCGGCCCGGCGCCGCGGGTCAGGGAGCGCAGCGTGCCGAGTGGTTCCAGCCGGGGCCGGGCGTAGGGGGCGGTCCGCGGGCGTTCCAGCGCTTGCGTCATCGGTGAGCCTCCATCGTCATAACGTTCCGTCTTTCTATGATAGAGGCGAAATGTACTTTTTTCAGTGAGACCGGCGGAGGCTCCATGACCCACGGC
>CAKUMG010000184.1 GCA_934667465.1 uncultured Actinoplanes sp.
GTCCCGTACGGGATCAGGGGTAGGCGACGACGTTGCGCGGGACGGTGTTGCCGGCCGGGTTGGGGACGGCGCCGCCCGTGTCGTTGACCACGTTGGCGATGGTGCCGACGTCGCCGAGCGAGACGGTGAGGATGCTGCGGAGCCGGACGCCGGACCGGACGGGGACCTCGAACGCCCGGTCCACCCGGACGCTGGGGTTGACGTTGAAGTAGCTGTACGAGCCGCCGCCCCACAGCTCGTGGTCGGTAACGGAGTCGGCGACCTTGTAGGCGGCGTAGCCGTTGCCGCGCGGGCCGATCCAGGCGGCCTGGTTGGGCACGTCGTACGGCTTCTCGTTCTGGAAGAAGATCGTCCGGCCGCGGTTGCCGTTCCAGATCACCTCGTACTTCTGGTAGTGCTCGACGAACAGCCCGGTGGCCAGCACGTCGTCACCGTTGACGATCAGGCCGGTGTCGCCGGTGTTCACCGTCCAGCCGGTGGGCGCGCCGCCGTGGTCGGCCCGCCAGGCCCAGATGTGGTCGATGATCGTGTCGTCGCTGTGCACGGCGAGGGTGGTGGTGGCCTTGCCCTGGACGCTGCTGCCGATCCGGAAGAACACGTCCTGCAGGCTGATCGGGTTCGCGGCGTGGTCGGTGTGGACGCCGGCCCGGCCGACGGTCATGAGGGTCGGGCTGTTGGTCGTCCCGGCGTCGAACGTCAGGCCGCTGACCTTGACGCCGTCGACGTCGGCCACGTTCAGGGCCTCGACCCCGCCGACCGGGATCAGGGTCGGGAAGCCGATGCCGGTCACCACGGTGTTGGGGCGGGTGACCCGGATCGTGTCGGTCAGCGAGTAGGTGCCGGGCGTGAAGAACAGGTTCAGGCCCTGGGCGAGCGCCTGGTTGATCCGGGCCGCGCTGTCACCGGGCTTGGCGACGTAGAACTCGCGCATCGGGATCGAGGTGCCCGCGGTGTTCGGCCAGCTGGCGCCGGCGGAGTTGCGCCGCACGGCGGGCACGAAGACGCGGTAGAGGCCGGCGCTGTCCACGTACAGGTAAGGCTTCTCCCGCGTGACAGGCGTGGTGGCCAGGGTGGTGTGCGGCGGGTTGGGGAACGCGTTCGCCGGTGCGCCCTGCACGCCGGAGTAGACCATGTTCCACACGCCGCCGTCCCAGCCGGCGATCCGGCTGTCGCGGGTGTACCACTGCTGCTGCGAGCCGGACGAGACGCGGCCGTCAACCACCGAATCGGCGAGATAGCCGCCGCTGGAGTAGCCCTGCCCGACGTCCTGGTTCGACGGTGCCAGGGTCAGATTGCCTTTGACGTGTACGCGGCGCATCGGGGCCGCCTGCGACACGGCCCAGCGGTTGGTGCCGCCCTCGGGGACGATCGACAGGTTCTCCATGCTGCGCCAGAAGTTCTGGGTCGCGTTGGACTCGTCGCCGTAGTTCCACCCGGAGTCGACGTTGACCGCGCCGTTGATCGTCACGTCGTCGGGGTTGAGCCCGAGACCGGCGAGGGAGGTGTAGAAGCCGACGTTGGCCCACACCCGCCCGTACGTACCGGGCTTGAAGAGGAACACGTGGCGCTGGCCGCCGAACTGCGCGGTCGGGCTGCGCAGCTGCGCGTTGAACGCCTGGTCCACCGCCGACTGGATGGTCGACGCGGGCGTGCCCGGCTCGAAGATCCGCACGTTCGAGCCCAGGTCGGGGGTGTCCGAGGTGGGCAGCGTCGGCGTGGTGCCCCCGGCGGCGAAGACCTGGAACTCCCACAGCGAGTAGCCGTACGGGGTGGCCCGGGTGGTGCCGTTCATCCGCACGTACCGGCCGCTGCCGGTGACGTTGAGCGTCTGGACACCGGCCTGGCCCGTCGTGACCGGGCTGATATTCGTCCAGGTCGAGCCGTTCGCGGAGGTCTGGATCGTGAAGGCCGAGGCGTACGCGGCCTCCCAGTTGAGCACGACCTGGTTGATCGTCTGGGTGCTGCCCAGGTCGACCTGCAGCCACTGGGGATCGGCGAAGGCGCTGGACCAGCGGGTGCCGGTGTTGCCGTCGACCGCGGCGGCCGCGGCGTAGCCGGCCTCGACCGACGAGGCGGTGGCGGGCTTGCCCTGTGAGATCGGGGGGTCCGCGGCCTGGGCGGCGGAGGGGACGGAGGCGGCGGTGATGCCGAGGGCCGCGGCGAGCACGGCGCTCAGCAGGATCTGGGGGCGGCGTCTGCGCTGCGGGGGTGCGGGGAGGGTCATGGTTCCTGCCTGTCGACGCGGGGTGCCGGGCGTCCATGGGGGATGACGACGCCCGGCGGGTCGGGGAGAGCGCTCTCCAAGGGATTGTTACGTCGTAGTTGCATGCACGTCAATATCCCGGCAACGTCGTGTTTCGGGGGCCCGGCCTGCGCAAATACCACCCCGAAAAATTGTTATCCACGCGCGAAGTCCGGTTGGTCCGGTTAGGACGCCGCGGTGCTCTGGGCCGGTGCCGTTCAGGAACGCTCATCGCGTCGGCGGTGATCGGTGTCTGGCACAGCTGGCCGCCGGTTCCCGCAAAACACGAGCACGCGCTCGCAGGTGAAGAATCAGATGCCGGGCAGGCCGATCGGTCCGGCGGCCAGGCCGAGCAGCGCTGAGATGCCCAGTACCCGCAGGACCGACCACTTCACCGTGAAGATCAGCACGACGGCGACGACGGCGATGGTCACCGGAACCCAGCGGATCGTGTCGAGTACGGGTACTTGCAGGTTCACTGGGCCGCCGGTGATCGCGCGGGTTTCGCGGAACAGGGTGTGGACGGCGAAGTAGACCCCGAGGTTGGCGATGACGCCGACGACCGCGGCGGTGATACCGGTCAGGGCGGCGGAGAGGGCGTGGTTGCCGCGCAGCTTCTCGACATACGGGGCGCCGAGCAGGATGAACAGGAAGCACGGCACGAACGTCACCCAGGTGGTGAGCAGCGACGCCACGACGCCGGCCACCCACGGGTCCAGAGGGCCGGGGTGGTGGTAGGCGCCGAGGAAAGCGACGAACTGCACCACCATGATCAGCGGACCGGGAGTGGACTCGGCCAGCGCGAGGCCGCGGACCATGTCGCCGGCTGACAGCCAGGCGTAGTGCTCCACGGCTCGCTGCGCGACGTAGGCGAGGACGGCATACGCGCCGCCGAAGGTGATGACGGCTGTGCCGGAGAAGAACAGGCCCTGTTGTGTGTAGACGCTGCCGGTCCCGGTGGTGATCGCGACGAGGGCCACGGGCAGGAACCAGGCGACCAGGCCGATGACGAGGATTTTGCCGGCTCGGTGGGGCGAGGGCTGGTCGTGGTGCAGCGCGTCGTCGGAGATCAGAGGTTCGGGGCCGTCCGGGCTCTTGCCGTGGCTGCCGCCGCCGGTGATCAGCCCGGGACGCCATCGGTGCAGGGCCCAGCCGGCGAGGGCGGCCGCGGCGATCACGATGGGGAACGGCACGCCGAACACCGCGAGCGCCGCGAACGCGATGACAGCGAACCCGACGAGGATACGACTGTGCAGCGAGCGGCTGCCGACCCGCCAGACCGCCTGGGCGACGATGGCGACGACCGCGGGAGCCAGGCCGGCGAACAGGGCGGTGACCACGGTGGTGTCGCCGAAGCCCACGTAGATCGCCGACAGCACGAGCAGGGCGACCATGCCGGGCAGCACGAAGAGGGTGCCGGCGACGAGCCCGCCGCGCAGGCCGTTGAGCAGCCAGCCGACGTAGATGGCCAGTTGTTGTGCCTCGGGCCCGGGTAGGAGCATGCAGTAGTTGAGGGCGTGCAGGAAGCGTTTCTGGCCGATCCAGCGGCGTTCGTCGACCAGATGCCGTTGCATGACGGCGATCTGCCCAGCCGGGCCGCCGAAGGTCTGCAGCGAGATGGCGAACCAGGCGCGGACCGCGTCGCGGAAGGGCACCACGTCGCGGGGCGTCGTGTCCTGTCCGGGTTCGGTGGTCGTCACGGTGATGCTCCTCAGGCAGGGGGGCGGTTGAGCAGCAGGGCCCGGCGCTGGTATTCGTAGATGCCGTCGAACATCGGGCCGGTGAGCTCGAGGACCCGGTCGTCGTCGCCGATCATCGACAGTCCGCGCAGGATCATGTCGAGGCCGGGCGCTTCGGGCGCGTCGAAGCGTTCGTCGTCGATGTCGGCCTCGTGGACGATCTCGGCGATCTTCCACAGCACCGGGTCGGCGAGGTCGTAGCGGCGCAGGATCGTCTCGAACGTGCAGTCGCCGCCGTGGTGGCCCAGGTCGACGCCACGCATGTCGAACGGTGTCGCGTCCTCGGGAACCGCGGCGGGATCCGAGACGTACACAAAAGTCGCGCCGGGGTCGACGTGCCGGCGGATCAGCCAGGCGCAGGCGGCCCGGTCGATGTGCACCCCGGCGCGGGTGGCCCATCTCATGTCCGCTCCCGCTCGTCGGCGTCCACCGGCTCGGCCAAGGCCTCCACCGCGATCCGCGCAGCCTCGCGCTCCTCCGGCGGGAAGAAATCACGCCGGCCGATGCGGTGCAGCTCGGCGCGCAGCCGGCGCACGGTGCGGGCGCGATCGGCTTCGCCCGCGGCGTGCGCCTCGCCGATGACCGACCGGTACTCGGCTGCCCGGGCCGCGCGCATGCCGGCCGCGATCTGCCGTTCCTGACCGCTTGTCGAGGGCGTGGCCAGCCAGACCGTCGCCGCCCCCTCCGCCTCGGTGATCTCCTCGGCGATCCAGTCGAACTGTTCCCGGGTGCGGGCGTCGGCAGGCAGGGCCACCAGCCCGTCGCCGAGCCGGGCCACACCGAGACGCTCGAGCTTGCGCCACACCGCGATGCGCGGCCGAGACGGCTCGCGCGGCATGCGGTAGGCCAGCAAGACCCATTCCCCAGGTTGGCTGTCCGCCGCCATCGGCCCTCCTTGAGCTGAGCTGATGTAACCACGGTTACTGCGTGACAGGCAAGCCCGGCTCGCGCGGCTTGGCGCCGCCAGACGACGTCCTGGCTCCACGTGATGTGCGGATGGTCGCCGTACAGCGTCCAACCGTCATCCGCCGCCGTGCTGCTCGACGTCGTCGTAAGCGCGGTCAGCGTCGATCTGCACTGCTACGGGTCGCGTCCTGCAACGACGCGCACGAGGTCATGCGTGCCGTCGGCGCTCCAAGCGATCGGCCGATGACGTGGCCCGCCGGCGCGCGGCGGCGGGTCAGCGGTCAGGTCCGGCCCGCTCGTTCCCGGCTCTCCCGTGACCCGGCCGGGGTGTCGCGGCGGCGGCCGGGGCCGAGGCGCAGCGCCGTGCCGGCCGCGACGAGCATGGTGGCGAGCAGGATCAGGCCCGCGACGTTGCGGCCGGTCCGGGCGAGGTTGTCGGTGATGCCGGCGTTGCGGTCGGCGTCTGCGGGAGGTGCAGTGGCGCCGCCGGTGATGGTGAGACGGGCGGTTGCGGTGTTGTCGGTCAGGTCGCCCTCCGGGCTGGTGGTGGTGACCGTGACCGTGACGGGGTGCGTGCCGGGCTTCGCGGTCGCCGCCGCGGCCAGGTAGATCCACAGTTCGCTGCCGGTGCCAGTTCCGGCGTCCGGGCCGCGGCATTCGACGGTGTCGGCGTCGCCCGCGGCCGAGGCGGCGCAGGAGAGGTCGATGGTGCCGGCCGCCGCGGCGGCGAAGGAGCCGGTGGTGGTGGCGTCGAGGAGGACGGCGGCGCGGCTGACGATGGTTCCGGCGGGTGGGTCGACGGTGAAGCGGACGTTGTCGGCGCCGGTGCGGCCCGTGTTGGCGTACGGGAGGCGCAGCAGGACCGTCGTGCCGCGGTCGGCCATCGGTGCGGGGTTGGCGTGCCGGATGGTGAGGTCGGCGGTGGGTGCGGTGACGGTGAGGCTGGGGAGAGCCAGGTCGCAGACGGTGGCTTCGCCGGCGCAGCCGCCGGTGAGGGTGTCGCCGGTGCGGGCGGTGCGGTCCACGACGAAGGGGATGCTCAGGATCGTCGTCCGGCCCGCGGGGACGGTCACGGTGCAGGTGACGGTGACGTCGTTGGCGTCGCAGCCGGCCGGGAGCGTGGCGCCGGGGCTGGTGCCGCCGGGGGCGTTGAGGGTCAGCGTGTACTCCTCCGCGGCGGTGCCGGGGTTCGTGAGCCGGACCGGCAGGATCGTGGTCTGCCCGGGGGCCGGGGACAGCACGGTGAAGTCGCCGAGGGTGACGGTCACCGGGGAGGCGGCCGCCCCGGCGGTGACCAGGGTCGCGGAGGCGGTCAGCCGGTCGTCCGGGGAGGCGGAGAGCACGATGGGCGCGGCGGTCCAGGTGGTCGCGGACGCGACGGTGACGTCCAGGGTCACGGCGAGGGGCGTGCCGCGGGTCAGGGTGAGCCCGGTGCAGGTGACCGCGGTGCCGCTCACCGCGCACCCCTCCGAGGCTGCGGTCACCCGGAAGCCGGCCGGCAGGTCCGTCAGCGGCACCGTGAGCGTCAGGTCCTCGTAGTCGGCCGCGGGGTCGAGGGTGATCGTCGCGGTGCCGGACGCGCCGGCCCGGATCGTGGCGGGCGTGGCGGTGAGGGTGACGCGCGAGGCGAGGGGGTTGAGCGCCGCGAACTCCCCCGACACCGTGGCGCTGCCGCCGCAGCGGGTGAGGGCGCCGGAGGTCACGCAGCCGTCCGTGACGGGGTCGCCCTCGGCGGCGGTGGTGGCGACGGTCAGCGGGAGGACCCAGCGCCGGGTGGTGCCGTCGGCCGGCTGGTCGAACGTGCAGGTCAGCAGCGCGGCGGAGCTGGGCGTGCAGTCGGTGGCCGCCTGCCCGGACAGCGTGCCGAACGTGGTGGCCGTGGGTGCCGCCACGGTGGCCCGGACGGCGGGGGCGTCGGAGGGGCCGGCGTTGGTGGTCAGGACGGTCATCGAGGTCAGCTCGCCCGGGGCGACGGTGCCGGCAGGGGTGGTGACCTCGAAGCCGAGCGCGGTGACGGGCGCGCCGGCGGTGGCGAGGGTCAGGGTGGAGGCGGCGGTCTCGCCGGCGTGGGTGAGGGTGATGCCGGCGGCCGTCCAGGTGGCGCCGGCGGGGAGGTTGCCCGCGGCGAGCAGGACCAGCCGGAGCACGGAGTCCACGCCGGCTTCGAGGTCGACGCCGGTGCAGGTGACGGCGGAGCCGGTGACGGTGCAGGCGGAGCCGGCCGGGCCGGAGGCGCCGGTGACGGTGAGGCCGGTGGGCAGGGCGGCGAGCGGCACGGTGACGGTGGTGCCGGGCAGGGCGCGGTCGGCGCGGACGTGCAGCGTCGCGGTGCCGTAGCCGCCGGGGGTGACGGCGCCGGGGGTGGCGGTGACCGACACCTGGGCGTCGAGGGGCTCGCCGAGGTCGATGGCGGGGATGTCCTGGTCGAAGCGGCTGGTGCAGGCGTCGTCGCGATCGAGGTCGACGCAGCCGCCGGTCAGCGCCACGGCGGGGTCGGCGGTGACGGGCACCTGGATGCGCAGGCCGTAGTCGGTACGGGCGCCACCGGCCAGGTTCACCGTGCAGTCCGCGCGCGTCGGGCTCGCCAGGGTGCACACCCCGGGGGTGGCCAGGAACGTGGTGCCGGCCGGGGCGATCAGCGAGGCGGGCAGGCCCCGGGCGTCGGAGGTGCCGCGGTTGATCACGGTCACGGTGAGGACGCCGGTCCCCCCGGCGCGGAGCGTGTCCGGGGCGGGCACGGCGACGGAGAGTGCCAGGCGCACGTCCGGAGAACCGACAGAAGCGACTGCGACCGTACGCGCGAAGTCCTCCGGCAGCGACTCAACGGTGACCGACGGCGCCCAGCCCGCACCCGGAGTGGCCGTCGTGGCGACACGCACCGTGAGCGGGAGATCTATGGTGCCACCCGCCGTGACGGCGATGCCCGCGCAGGTGATCGCCGACGTGCCCGCCGTGCAGTCCCCGGCGCCGGTGACCGTCATCCCGGCGGGCAGCGACTCGAGCGGGATCGTGACCGTCAGGCCGGCCCGCGCGTCCGTGGACGCCACCGACAGGACGGCCGTGCCCGTGGCGCCGGGCGCGATGCCCGGGTTCGTGGCCGTGACGGTGACGGCCCGTTCGAGCGGCGCGTCCGGCGTGAGCCCGGGCAGGGCGAGGTCGCAGTCGCCGTCGCCGTCGGTGTCCAGGCAGCCGCCGCCGAGCTCGGTGCCCGGGTCGGCTCCGGCCGGGATGGCGACCGGGAGCTGCCAGGTCAGCGGCGCGGCCCCGGCGGCGAGGTCGAAGCGGCAGGCCAGTGCCGTGGTCCCGGCGGGCGCGCAGGCGGTGGCCGCGTCCCCGGTCAGGGGCCCGATCGTGGTGCCGGCCGGGGCGACGACCCGGGCGGTGGCGGCGCGGGCGTCGGAGGGTCCGCTGTTGGCCACCCGTACGGTCATCGTGGCGGTCGTGCCCGGCAGCAGCGGCCCGTCCGGCGGCGTGACCGTGTAGGTGAGGCCGGTGCGGGCGGCGCCGACGGTGGCGAGCGTGGCGGTGACACGGCTGGTGGCGCCGGAGCCGGGAACGAGGCGGGTGGCGACGATGTCGTCGACGCCGAGTTCTCGGAAGTGGATGACAACCAGGCGTAATTGGATGCGCCCATTCCGTCATACCGGCGAAAGCCGGTATCTCGGGCCGCAACGCCTGCGGCCCGAGGCCCCGGCTTCCGCCGGGGTGACGGACTGGGGGGCGGGGGCCGAGTAGATGACCACCGAAGTCGATTATTACGAATTGCTCGAATGCGAGCGCACGGCGGACGAGGCGACGCTCAAATCGGCGTATCGCAAGCTCGCGATGAAGTATCACCCCGACAAGAACCAGGGGTGCAAGGACAGCGAAGGCAAGTTCAAGGCGATCAGCGAAGCCTATGAC
>CAKUMG010000185.1 GCA_934667465.1 uncultured Actinoplanes sp.
TCTCGTAGTAGAGGTTGATGCCGTTGACCTCGGCGTACATGACGGGCTCCCTTGCGTTTGTCGCTTGTCGTACGGTCAGACCCGGCGAGGGCGCGGAACTCATCGGTCTTTTTGTCGGACCTTCGAACTAGCGTGTACGCCGTGGTCACCGACACGACGATCGAGCAGCTGGAGCGGCACCGGGGCGAGCTGACCGGCTACTGCTACCGGATGCTGGGCTCCGCCTTCGAGGCCGAAGACGCAGTTCAAGACACTCTCGTACGCGCCTGGCGCGGCATCGGCGACTTCGAGGGCCGGTCGGCGCTGCGCTCGTGGCTCTACCGCATCGCCACGAACGTGTGCCTGACCATGCTCGGCGGCGCCCAGCGGCGCGCCCGCCCGATGGAGCTCGGCCCGCCCGGCTCCGGCGGCGCCACGTTCCCGGGCGAGCCCCGGCCCGACGAGATCTGGGTCGGCCCGGTCCCCGACGCCCGCGTGCTGCCCGCCGACCCGGCCGAGGTGGTGGTCGGCCGCGAGTCGATCCGACTGGCCTTCGTGGCCGCGCTGCAGCACCTCCCGCCGAAACAGCGCGCGGTGCTGATCCGGCGCGAGGTGCTGGCCTGGTCGGCGCAGGAGGTCGCCGACCTGCTCGGCACCTCGGTGGCCGGCGTCAACAGCGCCCTGCAGCGCGCCCGCGCCACGATGGCCGCCGTCTCCCCCGCCGCTGCTGCCGAGCCCCCGGACGAGAAGCTGCTCGACCGCTACGTGCGCGCGTTCGAGGCCTACGACCTGCCGGCGCTCACCGCCCTGCTGCACGAGGACGCGACCCTGAACATGCCACCGCTGCCGCTGTGGCTGCGCGGGCCCGCCGACATCGCCGCGTGGATGGGCGGCACCGGCAGCGGATGCCGCGGCTCGCGCCTGGTCCCGGTGTCTGCCAACGGCCTGCCGGCGTGGGGGCAATACCGCGCCGCCGCCTCGGGTCACGAGCCGTGGGCGCTGATCGTGCTCGAAACCTCCGGCGAGCGCATCACCGGCGTCACGAACTTCCTGGACACCGCGCGCCTGTTCCCGCTCTTCGGCCTGCCGGATCGCCTGGAGTGAAAAGCGATGCTTCCGTGGGGTGACGAGGGTCAGGCTCCCGCGCCCGGCTTCTCCGCGCCCTGCTTGGTCTCGTCCGCCCCGTCCGCGGCTTGCTCGGCACCGGCCGCCGCTCGGTCGGCACCGGCCGCCGCTCGGTCGGCACCGGCTGCGGCTTGGTTCGTGCCGGCGGCGGCACCCAGCAGGGCGGCGTCGGTCTCGTCGCCGTCCGGGATGGTGCCGTCGAGGGGATCGGCGGCGGCCTCGGGTTCGGCCGGGTGCGGGGCGGGCCCGACCGCCGCGGTCATGAGCTGGTTGTTCGGGATGTTCAGCGGGCCGTCGTCGGTCTCCAGGATCGTGTAGAGCAGGCCGGCGGAGATGATGACGCCCTCGAGGGGGCCGTTGATGGCGCCCGACATGATGCGGATGCGGGTGCCCGGGACGTAGGGCCGGGCGAACAGCAGCACGATGCCCGCGAACAGGTTGCTCAGCACCGGCTGAGCGGCCAGACCGAGGATGACGCCGGTGACCGCGCCGCCCAGCAGCAGGTGCTGGAGGCCGACGCCGAGCAGGTCACCGACCGCCATGGCCGCGATCAGGTAGCCGGCGAGCAGGACGAGCAGGCGCAGCGGGGTGGCCGCTGCGGCGCCCGCACGGGCGGCCGTGACGCGCTGGGTCTCGCGGGCCGCGGTCCGCGAAGCGGCGATGCCGAAGACGGCGACGAGCAGCGCACATCCGTACGCGATCAGCCTGTCCCGCAGTGCCGACGAGCGCGCCCCGCCCATCTCGACCCCGACGATCAGGGCGACCAGCGCGAGCAGCCCGTAGACCACGGTCCTGCGGAAATCGGGGCGCACCAGGGCGCCCGACCCGTTCGTCCAGCGCCGCACGCCGTTCCCCTCCCACACGATCGGTTGCGCCAGACCCTACCCACTCCGGGTTGAGTACCCCTACTCAAGGGCGAAACGGCAGGTCAAGGGCAGGATGGTACGCAGCCCGGCAGCGCGTCGGCACCCACCGAGACCCCCTTACGGAGCTTCCCATGGCCGCCCACCACTCCTCGACCAAGCCCACCGCCGCGTTCGTCGGCGCCTCCTGGGCGGCCCTGGCCCTCGGCATCGTGACGTTCGCGGTCGGCCTGGTGAACGCGGGCATGGCGCTGAGCGAGAAGGGGTTCTACGCCGCGGTGTTCGTGCTGGGCGTCTTCGCGGCCGTGTCGCTGCAGAAGTCGGTGCGCGACCGGGCGGAGGGGCTGCCGGTGTCGGCGCTGTACCTGGGCCTGTCCTGGTCGATGGTCGGGCTCGGGATCCTGATGCTGGTGATCGGGCTGACGAACAGCGGCATGGCGCTGAGCGAGAAGGGCTTCTACGGGCTGTCGTTCGCGATGACGCTGTTCGCGGCCGTGGCGGTGCAGAAGAACGTGCGCGACACGCTGCAGGACAAGATGCTGAACGCCTACCAGCCCTCGCTGGTGCCGGAGGCGTACGCGGGCAACGGCATCGCCGCCTGACGCCCGCTCCCACCAGGGCGAGCAGGGTCCGCGCCACCGGGGATGCGACCGCGTTGGCTATAGTCGGTGCGCTTGCCGCGCCGCGGTCCCGTGCCGTACGCGCAGGATCACGCCCGCTGCGCGGCGCATCCTGGAAGGTGGCAACCGACGGTGGCCCAGCTGCACTACCGGCACGCGGCGATGAACAGCGGCAAGAGCACGATGGTCCTGCAGTACCGGCACACGTATGGCTCCTGCGGCCGCCACGGTGTGCTGATGACCCGTCTCGACCGGGCCGGCGCCGGCATCGTCTCCTCCCGCATCGGCCTGGCTGCCGACGCCCTCGAGTTCGGCGCGGCCACCGACCTGCTCGACATGGTGGTGAACCTGCCCGGCCCGCCCGTCGACCACGTCATCGTCGACGAGGCCCAGTTCCTCTCCCCGGAGCAGGTCGACCAGCTGGCCGCGCTCGTCGACGACCACGACATCGACGTGTTCACGTTCGGGCTGCTGTCCGACTTCCGGGGGCTGCAGTTCCCCGGTTCCGCCCGCCTCGTCGTGCTGGCGGACGTCGTCGAGGCGCTGCAGGTCTACCCGATGTGCTGGTGCGGGCAGCCGGCCCGGATGAACGCCCGCGTCTCCGGCGGCTCCATGGTCACCGACGGCGACACCGTCCTCGTGGGCGACATGGACGCCGACGTCGGCTATGTGGTGCTCTGCCGGCGGCACCACCGGGCGGGGCAGCCCTACGCCCCGTCGGCTGCCCAGCGCACCACCGTCCCGGCCGCCTCCGCGGCTGTCCCCGCCACCACGGTGACGGTCCCGGACCTCGTGCCGGTGCCGGCTCAGCTGGTGCCGAAGGCGTAGGTTCCGGACGGCACCCGGTACACGGCGTAGCCGCCCCCTTGGATCACGAAGACGGCGACGCAGACCCACAGCGCGTGGAAGGCGGCCAGCCCTTCCGGGAAATGGGGCTCTTCTTGGAGGGTTCCGTATCCGTCGTGGCCAGGGCGATGCCGAGCGTCAGCAGGTCGGACATCACGTTTCCTCAGTGGACGTGATGTCGTCATACCCGGCGCGGGCCCGTCCACGCACGCCTCGGGCGCGAGAGAGGGCGAGCCGCCGCGGGCTCGCCCTCTCTCGGCCCCAGGGTCAGCTGAGCGTGACGTTCAGGGTCGCCGTGTCCGCCGCCGGGATCGCGATCGCCGTCGCGGAGGCCCGGTCCGTGCCGCCGACCCAGCCCCGGCGGTCACCGCCGGCCACCGAGAGCTCGTACCGCAGCTTGACGGTCTGCCCCCCGGCCAGCGGGATCGCGTACGCGCCGGAGCCGCCCTCGGGCCCGTCGAAGAAGCCGATCTCGTCGCCGGTGACGGCGTTGACCGCGATCAGCCGGTAGAAGCGCGCAGGCTCCCCCGAGGCCGTGGCGGCGGTTCCGGAGAGCGTGGCGCCAGCCTCGAGCGTCACGTCGTGCGTGGTGGCCGCGCCGGCGGTGACCGGGATCCGGTCGGCCTCGAAGCGCTGCCCGGTGCCGCCGGTCCACTGCCGGCCCTGGTGCTGGGCGGTGATGACGAGCGGCCACGCGTACGGGCCCAGCTTGCGCACCTCGTAGGCGCCGCCGTCCCCGATCTCCACGCTCAGGCCGTTCTCGTCCGGGCCGGTGCCGTAGGGCCACGCGGTGACCGCGACGTCCCCGGCGGTGACGGGGTTGCCGTCGGCGCCGGTGACCGTGCCCCGGATCGAGCCGCCGCGGTCGAGCCGCGCGACGGGGGCAGCCTTGACGGTGCCCGGGGTGACCGTGACGCGGGCCGCCTTGCGCTGGTCGCCGGTGCCGCCCTCGGCGCCCAGCCACTGGTGGCCGAACGTGCCGGGCGCGGCGACGAAGACCTGGTGCGCCCCGGCGGGAAGGGCCCGGCTGGTGAGCGTGCCGTCGGCCGCGGTGCACGCGATGTCCCGCGGGCTCAGGCCGCCGGTGCCCGGCTCGGCGAAGGACGGGCAGGCGCCGCGCAGGGCCCGGCCGGTGGCCCGGTCGGTGACCTTGACGGAGATCTTGCCGCCGCGTACGAGCCGGGGGGTGATGGTCGTGGTCTGCCCGGCGGTCAGCGTGACCTTCAGGTTCTCGGCGGGCGCCAGGTAGTAGCCGGACCGGTCCGGGACCAGGCGCAGGTCGAACGTGCCTCCGGACAGGTTGCCCGCGGTCAGCACGGCGGACTCGGTGCACCCGCCGCCGTCGCGGGGCGCGGTCAGGTAGGCGCAGAAGTTCGCGACCGGGGCGCCGGTGACGGAGTCGACGGGGGCGACCCGCAGCGTGGCGGCGGGCAGCCAGGTCTCGTCGACGGTCAGCGGGGCGCCCGCGGCGGCGGTGAAGCGGCGGGCGTCGCTCTTGCTGCCCGTGCCGCCGGCGAACTGCTCGCGGTCGTACTCGGGGTTGACGAACGAGACGATGTACCGGCCGGCGAGCACGCCGCCGGGCAGGCTCCAGTCGCCCTGCGCGTCGGTGGTGGCGTAGTACCAGGCGGAGTTGTCTTCGTCGTCGAGCTGCACGCTGACCTGGTAGTCCGCCAGGCCCGCGCCGCCGGGCGAGGTGAGCCGCCCGCCGATCGCGCTGACCGGCAGCTGGGCGTCGTCGACGGTGGTGCGCCGGCCCGCGGTCACGGTGAGCTCGGTGGCGTGCCGGCCACTGAGTTTCCCGTACGCCCACTGCTTGGGTCCGTCGTCCTTGACGAATGAGAGCTGGTAGTCGTCGCCGGGCAGCACGGCGTCGAAGGTGTACGTGCCGTCGTAGTCGCTGTACGTCGTGGCGACCCCGATGTCGTCGCGCACCAGCTCGACGGCCGCCTGGGCGATCGGCTCACCGGCGGCGTCGGCCAGCCGCCCGCCCACCGACCCGGTGGGCAGCAGCCGCTCGTCGACGGTGACCTCGGCCCCGGCCGCGAGCGGGAACACGGTCGCCCCGGCCTCGTCGAGCTGCTGGTGGGCCCACTGGGTCAGCGCGGCCTGCCGGACCTGGATCCGGTAGTCGCCCGGCGGGGCGGTGAACGTGTAGCGCCCGTCCTCGCCGGTGTAGGCGTAGGGCAGGGTGCCTCCGAATGTCTCCTCGGGCTTGGCGGTCACCTCGGCGTACGGGACGGGTTGGCCGTCCGTGCCGGTGATGACGCCGGTGAAGGTGCCGGTGGCGGCGGCGTGGGCGGGTGTGGCCAGGACAGTGGCGCCGAGAACGGCGGCCAGCAGGGCGGTTCCGAACCTTCTCACTCGCATCCTTCGGGGGGCAGGGCGCGACCTCACCGTACGGAGTCGCGCGGCCCCAGGAGCGTAACTAAAGATCGTCGATCCATGGGGGCACCGGTGATCAGCCGAAGTCCCCGGTGACCGTCAGCGTCCGGCCCCCGGCCGTCGTCGCGGTGATCTCGTAACTGTCCGCGGCGGCGTCGCGGCCCCCCTCGGCGTGCCGGTAGCGGGCGTGGAACGTGGACGTGCCGGGCTCGATCACGTCCGCGGACGACAGGACATAGCGGTACGTCAGGGCGTCGTCCTCCTCCGTCACAGACGTGGTGACGCTCGCGCCGGGGACCTGCCGGCTGCCACCGCGCGACACCAGCTCCGGCGTGCGGGCCAGCCGGATCGTGACCGTCAGGGCCTGCAGGCGTTCGGTGCTCTCGAGCGTGACGACGCTGTTCGCCTGCGTCTTCCCGCCCGGGTCGACGGAGCCGTTCGCCCGCAGCGGGCTCGGCTTGTTCTTCTGCCGGACCTCCGCGCTGGGCGCAGGGGACGAAGGGGCGGCCGTCATCAGCGGCCCCGTGGGGACGGCTGTCATGATCGGTCCGGTAGGGGCGGGCTGGTAGTCGCCGTCCCCGGCCAGGGACCACTGCGCGATCCCGCCGCCGCCGAGCACAGCGGTCACCGCGGCCGCGGCACCGGCGATCAGCAGCCGCCCGGACGGCCGCCGGGCCACCGGCTCCCGGCGCATCGCCGTCCGGGTCACCCGGTCGAGCATCGCCAGGCGATCGGGCACGTGGCCCGCCGCCTCCGCCCGCACCGCGCGGCGTACATCCTCCTCGGTGACACTCACCGCGCCGCCTCCCAGCCGTCGATCGCCGAGCCGCCCAGCAGCCCCGCCAGTTGTTTCGCCCCGCGCGACGTGGCGCTCTTCACCGCGCCCACCGAGATGCCGAGGATCGCGGCTACCTCCCGCTCCGGGAGGTCGAACGCGTAGCGCAGCACCACGCACGCCCGCCGCCGGTGCGGCAGCCGGGTCAGGGCACGGCGCACGTCGAGCACCGCCGGGACGTCACTCTCCGGCGCCCGGCGGAACGGTTCGAGCATCCACAGGCGCTCGCGGCTCTGCCGGCGCACCCATTGCCGGGCGAGATTCATGACGATCCCCCGCCCGTACGCCGCGGGGCTGTCCGCCGCGGCCACCCGGTCCCAGAAGCGCCACACCTCGGCGAGCGCGTCCGCGGCCAGATCGTCGGCGGCCGTGGCGTCGCCCGTCATCAGGTACGCGAGCCGCGCGAACGGCACGTGGTGGTCCTCGAAGTAGGCCCGGAACGCGTCGTCGCGCATCGGCACCCTTCTGATCGGTACGGATCCGCTGCTCGTGGGGGACCCGGCCCCGGTCGCCGGCGCCCGGACCGGCGCCGCCGCCTCCATCACCCGCACGGGACACCGGAGGGACGCGCGACCGGCGGGCCGGTCCGTTCTGCGTGCCGCATGCTGCTCCCTCTCGTCGGTGTCACCACGGCTTAAGTGGCCCGAGAGGATGTTTTGGTTGTCCGCGAGACTCAGGTCACAGGAGATCCATCCGCTCCGGCACGGCCCCGGCGCCGTCCCCCGCGGCCGGCTGCCCGCCGACCGGCCGGACGCCGGCCCCGCCGCGACGTGCGCACATCACGATCCGCATCGATGGCCACCTCCCCGGCAGACAGTCCACCACGCCGGGCCGCTCCCCCGGCGCCCCCGGCGGCGGGCGGCCGTTCCCGTGCGCCGGGCGGCTCTTGCCCGTACGCGCAGGGACGGCACCGACGACGGCGCCCTCTTCCGCCTCGTCCCGGCCGGCGACGGCAAGCACCTCATCGAGGCCCTGCGCGCCCGCGAGGAGGGCGGCCGCTGGTGCGTCAACGCCGACACCCGCGAGGAGCCCACCGGCATCGGCACGATCGCCTGCGCCGAGACCGAGGACACGCTGTTCACCGTCACGGCCACCGGCGACAGCGACGACAGGGGCCGCCCCACCCACACCATCACCAGCGAGCAGCACGGCGCCCTCCAGGTGCGGAACGACGGCTCCGCCCTCTACCTGCAGGAGCTCGGCGACGGCGGCGGGCGCGGCACCTACAGCTTCGTCGACCGCGGCGCCGTCGACTGAGCGGACGCGCCGGCCGGCTGCGCCACGTCCGCCCGTACGAGGCTGTAGACCGCAAGATCTGTCCGGCCGCCGTCACGGGCCGGCGCGGCGCTGCGCAGCACGCCCTCGAACTGGAACCCCGCGGAGGCGGCGACCCCGCGCGACGCCGCGTTGCCCGTCGCGGCGCGCAGGGAGATCCGCTCGTACGCCATCTCGCGCAGCGCCCACTCCGCCGCCGTCCGGGCCGCCTCGGCCGCGTACCCCCGGCCCCGCGCCCACGGCGCCGTCCAGTAGTGGATCTCGGCGGCGCGCGCCTGCCGGTCGAACCCGAACAGGGCCACGTGCCCGAGCAGCCGCCCGCCCGCGAGCGGCTCGACGGTGAACTCGGCGGTGAGCCCCTCGAGGCGCCGCTCGTCGGTGGTGGCGCACCACACGATCGCCGTCAGCGGGTCGGCGCGCGCATACCGGTAGCCCACGGGAGCCGTACGCACGAACTGCTCGTCCTGCCAGGCGGCGTGCACGTCCGTCGCGTCGCCGGGCTCGACCGGCCGCAGCCGCAGCCGCCCGCTCGTCAGGACCGTCCGCGGGAACACCTCAGGGCGCATGCCGCGAACCTACCCGTTCCTGGGACCGCTGATCCGTGGATCATCCGTGCCTCCCTCCGCGCCGCCGTCCCGGTCATGCTGGCGCGGTGATCAACAGCGCTGCTCTCTCCTTCGCCCGCGAGTTCGCCCGCGAACCGATGTCGGTCGCCTCCCTGATCCCGAGCGGCCGGGCCCTGTCGCGCCGCGTCGCGGTGCCCGTCCCCTCGGGCGGCGACCCGATCGTCGTGGAGCTCGGCCCGGGCACCGGCGCGTTCACCGGCGTCATCCAGTCCACCCTGGCGGGCCGCGGG
>CAKUMG010000186.1 GCA_934667465.1 uncultured Actinoplanes sp.
CGGCTGGAGCTCGGCCCGCCGCTCGCGGCCGCGCTCGCGCAGCACGGCATCGCGACGCTGCGGTACGACCGGCGCGGTGTCGGCGCCACCCCCGGAGACTGGCGAGCGGCCGGATTCCACGACACGCGCCGCGACGCCGCCGCCGCGCTACGCGCCCTCGCGGCCCGGCCGGACATCCGCGCCGACGCCGTCGCGGTCGTCGGGCACAGCGAGGGCGCCGTCCACGCCATGGCGCTCGGCGCACAGTCCCCGGTCGCACATCCGGCGGTCGCGGCGGTGGTGCTGCTGGCCGGGTTCGCCCGCACCGGCGAGGAAGCGCTCCGCCGCCAGGCGGACATGATCGCCGGCACGCTGCCCACGCCCGTACGAAAGCCGGTGTCGGCCTTGTTCTCGCGGTATCTCGCGCGGGTCAAAGCGACCGGCACCGACGTCGCCCTCATCGCCGGCCTGCGGGTCAACGCCCGCTGGATGCGCGAGCTGCTCACCCACGATCCCCGGCCGGACCTGGCGGACATCCGGGTCCCCGTCCTGGCCGTCACCGGCGGCAAGGACCTCCAGGTCGACCCCGCGGACCTGGGCGACATCCACCGCCTCGTGCCGGGCCGGGCGGAGATCCACCGCATCGGCGACCTGACCCACCTGCTGCGCCGCGACCCCGGCCCCGCCTCGCTGCGCGGCTACCCCCGGCAGCTACGCCGGCCGGTCGACCCCGAACTGCTCACCCTGATCACCTCCTGGCTCACCGCCCGGCTCCACACCCCCGTGAAAGGAACGACCTCGTGACCACCCCTCCCCCGGTACGCCGGAGCAGCGGCCTCGCGCTCTTCTGGACCGTCACGTTCACCACCACCCTGGCGCTCTGGCTCACCGCGATCGCCATCGGCGGCGAGCCGACGAGCTTCCCCACCGCCATCCCGTACCTGCTCGGCGGCTTCGGCCCGGTGTACGGCGCCATCGCCGTCCGGATCCTGCGGGCCCGCCGCCGGGAACCCGTCCCCGCCCACACCGTGCGGCTGCGGCAGGGCGTACGGCTGCTGTGGGCACTGCCCCTCCTCGCCCTGGCGGTGGCGAGCGTGGCGGGCGGCGCCCTGCTCGCGGCCGCCCTGGGCGGTCCCGCGCTGGACCTGAGCGAGGGCCGCGACCTCGTCGCCACGGCCGGTGGAGCGGTGCCGTTCCTGATCAGCATGCTCGTCGCCGGGCCGATCGCAGAGGAACCCGGCTGGCGCGGCACGGCCTACCCCCGGCTGCGCGCCACGATGAACCGTGTCCAGACGGGCCTCGTCCTCGGCGCCGCCTGGGCGATCTGGCACCTCCCGCTGTTCTTCATCACCGGCACCGTGCAGAACGAACTCGGCCTGTTCAGCTGGAGCGGGCTCCTGTTCACCCTCAGCGTCTTCCCGATGGCCCTGCTGACCGGGTACGCCTACGAGGTGGCCGGCGTCATCGCGTCGATCGCGGTCCACCTCGGCGTCAACGCCACGATGGCGCTGCTGACCGTCAAGTCCCCCGCGACCCAGGTAGCCGTCCTCGTGGTCCAAGTCGCCGTTGCGGCCGTGCTCCTGGCCTCCTGGCGCGGCCGGTCCGCAACCGGCCGGCCCACTCCTGCGGGCCACCCGGACCGCGCGCTCGACGGCGTGCGCTGACCGACCGGAACCCCTGGCTCGGGCTGCCGCACGGAGTTCCGCGATCGGCTCAGGCGCCCGTGGCCTCCGCGATGCCGTCACGGTGCTCTACGGTCGGCTCGGCGCGGGAGTGCCGCGGCATGAAGCGGTCCGCCGTACCGAGTACACGACCCAGGCTGCCGACGGCACCGTGCTGGGGCTGAGCTGGTTCGCTCTCGACGGCGCGGCCCCGGGGCCGGCGGTGGTGCACGCACACGGTGGCGGCATGATCGCCGGCAGTGTCGACCTGTTCGCCCCGTTCGTCGCGGACCATGTCGCCCGCAGCGGCGTGCCGGTCCTCTCCGTGGCCTACCGGCCGGCGCCCGAGGTGCACGGCGACACCCCGGCCGAGGATGTGTTCGCCGGGCTGCTCTGGCTGCACGACCATGCCGCCGAACTCGGCGTGGAGCCGTCACGGATCGGTCTGTTCGGCCACAGCTCGGGGGCCGGCCTCGCGGCGGGTGCCGCGATCCTGGCTCGCGACCGCGGTGTGCCCGTGGCCCGTCAGATCCTGCTGTACCCGATGCTCGACGACCGGACGGTGGAGCCGGACCCGCTGCTGACACCGGTGGCGTCGTGGACGTACGCGAACAACGGGCTCGGCTGGTCCACGCTGCTCGCGGGCCGTCCGGCCGGGCCGGTCGCCGCGCCGGCACGGCTGGTGGACGCCGCGGGGCTGCCGCCCGCCTACATCGAGGTGGGCGAACTCGACATCTTCCGGGACGAGAGTGTGGCGTACGCGCACAAACTCTGGAACGCCGGCGTCTCCACCGAACTGCACGTGCATCCCGGTCTGGTGCACGGCTTCGATCATGTCCTGCCGCAGGCCGAGTTCAGCCTGCGGGCGCTGGCCGACCGGCTGCGCGTTCTCCGGCAGCTCTGAGGGGGCGGCTGGTCAACGGCGGGGGCCACGGCGGACCATGGCCCGGAGCGTGTCGATCCAGTCGCCGTCCGGGCTGAGACCGGAGACCAGCCAGGTGGCGCCCGCCGCCGCGTACTCGTCGGCGGGGATGCCGTCCCCGTGCAGCGCGACCACGTCCCACCCCGGCGGCCGGTCGACGCCGTCGAGGTAGGCGGCCAGTTCGGCGGGGGTCAGCGTCTCGGTGCCGGCGAGGGGCACGAAGCCGTCCCAGCGGGCGGCGCGTTCGAGCGGGCGGCGGTGCGGGCTCTCCCCCGCGACCCAGATCGGCGGGCGGGGCTGCTGGACCGGGCGCGGGAGCAGCTCCGTACGCACGGTGAAGTGATTGCCGTCGTGGTCGACCGGCCCGCGCAGGAGGCCGTCCAGGACCGTCAGGCCCTCGTCGAGCACGGCCGCGCGGTGGCGCGCCTCGCCCGGCTCGCCGAGGGCCTCGAACTCGGCGCCGGCCGGGGCGCCCAGGCCCACACCGAGGACGGCGCGCCCGCCGCTGAGGTGGTCGAGGGTCGTGAGCTCCTTCGCGACCTTCCAGGGGCGCCGCCGGGCCAGCGGGGTGACCATGGTGCCCAGGACCACGCGTTCGGTCCGGGTGGCGGCGGCGCCGAGCAGCACCCACGGGTCGTGGACGTCGAGCCGGCGTTCGGGCTGCCAGGTCAGGTGGTCCCAGAAGAAGACCCCGTCCCAGCCCGCCTGTTCCGCGTCGACGGCGAGCGCGACCAGCGTCGCCGGGGGCGCGAACGGGGGCAGGTTGATCGCGAACCTCATCGGCCCAGGGTATCGGTGTCCTCAGTGGACCGCCAGAAGTCGCAGCGGTGGACGGCGTCCGGGTCGACGGGGCGGATGTCGTCCGGGGCCAGTTGCAGGGTCGCCCCGCGCGCCCACGACGGCGCGCCCTCGTGGTTCGGGTCGCCGGTGCGGGCGAACGTCGTCCAGTAGTCGATCATCGTGTCGGCGAGGCGGCGCTGGGCGTCCGTGTAGCGGTCCGACGTGATCGGTTGCCGGCCAGCGACCTCGAACAGGTTCGGCAGTTCGGAGGCGTGGGAGGCGCCGGCCGGGAAGCCCTCGGGCAGGTCGATGAAGGGCTGGGCGTTCTCGTCCGCGAAGTCGTACGCGAACGCGGGACCACCCGCGCCGGAGGAAGCGCACGCCGCGCTGTCGGTGAAGACCTGCGCCCAGGCGAGCGCCGCGTTGCCGCCGAACGTGGCCGGGTCGTACTCGCGGACGATCGCCGGGGCGCCGTCGCCGAACGTCTCGGTCATCAGGCGCGGGAAGTCCTCCGTCCTCCACTCGAAGCCCGCCAGCGCCATGATGCCCGCGGTCAGCCGGTGCTCGTGCCGGTTCGCGCCGACGATCATCGGGACGGGGGCGATCTCCGCCTCGATCGGGTCCGTCGGCAGGATCGCGGTGCCGTAGGCACCCGCGCCGAACTTCGGGTAGTGCTCGTCGAGCCGCGCCGGCGGCACCTCGCGCAGGCACGCCACGGAGTCGCAGCCGAGCGCGGTCATCGTCTCCGCGCCGGTCTTCTCGACGGTGGCGCGGGGCTGGAAGAACCGGAACGCCGCGCTGCCGGTGGGGGTCAGGTTGGCCGGGACACCGCCGTCGCACCAGCCGCTCTGCAGGATCGCGCGGTGGACCAGGCCGCGCGCGCCCGGCGAGGTGAGGTGCGCGCAGGTGGCGATGGCGCCGCCGGACTCGCCGGCCAGCGTGACGTTGCCCGGGTCGCCGCCGAAGCCGCGGATGTTGTCGCGTACCCAACGCAGGGCGGCCTGCTGGTCCTGGAACCCGAACGTGCCGGAGCCGTCGAGGCCGGGCGCGCCGAAGAACCCGTACAGGCCGAGCCTGAAGTCGACAGTCACCACGACGACGTCGCCGCGGGACGCCATCCGCGCCGGGTCGTAGTCGAAGCCAGCGCCCTCGGAGAAGCCGCCGCCGTGCAGCCACACCAGCACCGGGCGGTCCTCGGCGCCGTCGCGGGCGGTCACGTGCAGATACAGGCAATCCTCGGAGACATCTTTGCGGTTCGTCCCCTGCGCGCAGGCGGGGGTTCGGGTCGATTTCCGTACGCCGTCCCAGCGCGCCACCGGCTGCGGCGCCCGCCAGCGCAGGTCCCCGACGGGCGGGGCCGCGAACGGGATCCCGGCGAAGTGGGTGACCGAGCCGTCCCGGACGCCCTGGACGACGCCGGCCGTGGTCTCCGCCCGGGGTGGCGCCTCGGGCGTGGCACAGCCGGCGGCGAGCAGGGCGGCTGTCAGCAATGTCCTCATGGCTCCACGGTCGCCGCCGCCGGGGCCTGTGCCCGCGGTGGATCGGCGACGGCGGAATAGCCGATCGGTCATTGACGCCCCCGCAATCCCGACCCGCGATGATGGAGGCATGGATCGCACCTGGCCGCCGCCGGTCGCCGGCCGGCCCGCCGCCGCGGTGGCGGCGCTGATTCTGCTGGTCACGGCGGCCTTTGGCACCCCCGTCACGCTGGCGCCGGCCGCGTGGCTGGCGGTCGCGGCGTGGCGCTGGCCCGCGTTCCCGCACCGCGGCTACTACGCCGGGCTGCTCGCGCTGACGACGACCGCGGTGGCGCTGAACCCGTACGCGATGTTCGCCTCGTGGATCGTCACGCTGCACGCGGTCGTGCTGTTCGAGGCGCGGGCCGCGTTCGCCTGGTCGGTGGCGGGCGCGGTGCTGGTGACCACCGCGCAGCACGGCGGCGTCCCGCCGGTCGCCGCGCTCAGCCTGCTGCCCCCGCTGATCGCCGCGGGCTGGTTCCTCGCCCGGGAGACCGCCGAACGCCGCCGCCTGCAGGACGCCCTGGTCGAGCAGGCGCGGCTCGCCGGGATCCACGGGGAGCGCAACCGGATGGCTCGCGAGATCCACGACACCATCGCCCAGGACCTGAGCGCGGCCGTCGCCCTGCTCGAGGGCGCGGACGCCCGGGACGAGCGCGTGGCCCAGGCGCGCGCCCTGGCCCGCAGTGGGCTCGCCGAGGCGCGGCGCTCGGTGCTGGCGCTGGGCGCGGAGTCCCTGGAGGGCAGCAGCCTGGCCGGGGCGCTGCGGCGGCTGGTCAGGGCGTGGTCACAGCGGACCGGGGTGGACGGCTCGTTCGCGTCGGACCCGGAGGCCCGGCCGCTCGGCGACGAGGCGGAGCAGGCGCTGTTCCGGGTCGGGCAGTCGGCGCTGGCGAACGTGGCGGCGCACGCCCGCGCGGGCCGGGCCCGGGTGACGCTGTCCTACCTGGACGACGAGGTGGTGCTCGACGTGCGGGACGACGGCGCGGGCTTCGACCCGGCCGCCACCACGGACGGGTACGGGCTGACGGCCATGCGGCAGCGGCTGGCCGCCGTCGGCGGGACCCTCGACGTGGAGTCCGCGCCCGGCGACGGGACCAGCCTGCGGGCGGCGGTGCCGCTGCGATGAGCATCCGCGTCCTGATCGTCGACGACCATCCGATGTTCCGCGACGGCCTGCGGCACCTGCTGGCGGACCCCGCGTTCGAGGTGGCCGGCGAGGCGGCCGACGGCGAGGAGGCGCTCGCGGTCCTGCGCCGCCACCCCGCCGACGTTGTGATCATGGATCTGCACATGCCGCGGATGGACGGCATCACCGCCACCGCCCGCATCCGGGCGGCGTTCCCGGACACCCACGTGCTGGTCCTGTCGACCTACGACACCGACGCCGACGTGGTCCCGGCGATGGCCGCCGGCGCGGTCGGCTACCTGCTCAAGGACGTGCCGAGGGAGCAACTGCTCGACGCCGTACGCGCGGCGGCGGCGGGCCGGTCGGCGCTGAGCCCCACGGTCGCCGACCGGGTCGTCGGGCACCTGCACACGCCGGCGCTCAAACCCCGCGAGATCGAGCTGCTCCGCCTCGTCGCCGCGGGCTCCACCAACAAGGAGGCCGCCGCGGCCCTGTTCGTCAGCGAGGCCACAGTGAAGGCGTACCTCCTGCGCATCTACGACCGCCTCGGCGCCCGCGACCGGGCCTCCGCGGTCGCCGAGGCCTACCGCCGGGGCCTCCTGCGCTAGATTTCCGCGCCCTTCCCTGCCTCGCTCAGCCGCCGTTCTTCCACAGGACGTCGAGCGGCAGGACCAGGGTGCCGTCCTCGTACGGGTCGCTGCGGACCGCCGCCCTCGTCGCCGGGTCGTCGCAGTCGATGACCGGCCTTCCCGCCCGGCCGGACAGCTCGTGGAGAAGCGTGCTCTTGCCCACGGTGCGTGGACCGTTGAGCACGATCGCGGGCTCCTCGGTCATGCGACGACCCACAACCGTCATGAGCTGGCGATATGCGATCCCGGTGAGCGGAGCCTCCATGCCCGAACGGTATCCTTTTTTCCGCAACTGCAGCAAGAATTTTCCGCGTTTACAGGCCAGAAGTTCCGCTTTTGCAGGGCTGAAGTTCCGCATCTTGCGCCGCAGCGCGGACCATTTGTAAGCGGCGGCGCGGGGCGGGGCGGCGGGTGTCCGCGAAAGCGGGCGGATGATCGCGAAAACGGGCTGATGCTTGCGAAAACGGGCGGATGCTCGCGAAAGCGGGCCGCCGAACCGAAGCGGCCCGCCCGAACGCGGCGAAGGGGGCGGCGAGGCGGTCAGCGCGCCGCGGCGGGCGTGCGCAGCAGCCGCTCGACGACGTCGGTCATCGTGGTCACCGCCGGCCCGTCCGGGGTCGTGACCACGACGAGGTGATGCCGGGTCGCCCGCATGGTGGCCAGCGCCTCGTAGACCAGCGTCGCCCCGTCCAGCACGAGCACGTCCCGCATCACCTCGCCCGCGGTCCGGTCGTCCGGCTCGTTCATGGTGTCGCGGACGTGGACCACGCCGGCCGCCGCGCCGTCGCGCAGGACGACCACCCGCAGGTGGCCCGAGTCGCGGGCCGCCGCGCGGACGGCGAGCACGGTGTCGGCCTCCCGGACCGCGGTCAGCCCGCGTTCCGGGCCGGTGAGCCCGGCCAGGGTGAGCTGGTCGAGGTCCAGGGCGTCGGTGAGCTGCGCGGAGGACGACGTCTCGAGCGCGCCGACGCTGGCCGAGTGCTCGACCAGGTGGCGCAGGTCGGTGGCGCTCTGCCCGGTCGCGACGGTGTCGCGGGGTTCGACGCCGACCCGGCGCAGGCACCAGTTGGCGCTGGCGTTGAGCGCGCGCAGCACCGGGCGGGTGAGCCACATGAAGCCGCGCATCGGCAGCGCCAGCGCGACGGCGGTCCGCTCCGGGTGGGCGATCGCGTACGACTTCGGGGCCATCTCGCCGATGACCAGGTGCAGGAACGTGACGATCAGCATCGCCAGCGCGAACCCGGCGGCGTCGGCGGCCCAGCCGGGCGCGCCCCAGGTCTCGAACACCGGGGTCAGCGCGTAGTTGACGGCGGGTTTGGTGATCGCGCCGAGCCCGAGCGCGCAGGCGGTGATGCCGAGCTGGCAGCCGGCCAGCAGCACGGTCAGCTCGTTGAAGCTGCGCACCGCCGCCCGCGCGGACCGGCTCTGCCCGGCCCGCTCGTCGAGGCGGTGCCGGCGCGCGCCGAGCAGCGCGAACTCGGCGGCCACGAAGAACGCGCTGAGCACGATCAGCAGCACGGTGAGGACCACCACGAGCCAGGGGTTCACCGGTCGTCACCCGTACGCAGCCGGACCAGGGACGGCACGTGCCGTTCCACCTCCATCACCTCGAGTTCCAGGGCGGCGCCGGCGAGTTCCAGCCGGGCCGTGGCGCCGGGGGCGGGCAGCTCGCCCCGCAGCTCGATGATCAGGCCGGCGAGCGTCTCGCTGTCCGACCCGGGCAGGTCGTGCCCGATGGTGCGCTCGACCTCGTCCAGCGGCAGCGAGCCGGCCAGCTCCCAGGTGCCGTCGCCCGCGGCCGGCGGCGCGGCGGCCACGGCGTCGTCGTGCTCGTCCTCGATCTCGCCGACCAGCTCCTCGGCCAGGTCCTCGACGGTCACCACGCCGGCCAGCCCGCCGTGCTCGTCGAGCACGCAGGCGAGCTGGGCGCGCCGCTCGGTGAGGGTGCGCACGACCCGGGGCAGCGGCATCGACGTCGGCACCAGCACCGGCGGGCGCATGATGCCGGCCACCGTGCCTGTGCCGCCGCGGTCGGCGGTGAGCAGGTCGGCGAGGTGCACCACCCCGATCACGTCGTCGCGCTCGTCGAGCACCGGGTAGCGGGAGTGCCCGCCGGCCATCGTGGCCCACAGCTGCGCGGTGGTCATGTCCGGCT
>CAKUMG010000187.1 GCA_934667465.1 uncultured Actinoplanes sp.
GGGCTCGGCCGGCTGCCCGACCCGCCGCACGACCTGCTCGCCGAGGGGCTGTGGTGCCTGGTCGCGCGCGCGGCCGTCCGGAACGGCGACCGTCCGGCGATGCTGCGCGCGCGGGAGGCCCTGCTGCCCGCCACGGCGGAGCTGGGCGGCGCGGCGAGCGGCCTGCTCACCGTGGGCCCGGTGCGCGACCACCTGGCCGCGCTCGCCGCGGCCCTCGGGTAGCTCAGGCCACGTTGCGGTCGTCGCCCGAGGTGAGCAGGCGCAGCGACGGGCGCCCCGCAGGTGTCTCCTCCACCGGAGCCTCGGCCCCGGCGGCCTCCGCCTCGAGGGCCAGCAGCCGCTCGGCCTCGCGGGCGACGATGCCGCTGCCGCGGACCGCCTGGTGGTAGACGCCGGCGGTGCGGGCCGCCAAAGCCGGCCAGGCGAAGTCCTCGCGCGCCCGGCGGCGGCCACCGCGGGCCAGGGCCCGGGAGTGCTCGCGGTCGGTCAGCACCGAGACGACCGCGGCCGCCAGGGCCTCGGGGTCGCCCGGTGCGAACGTGACGCCGCTGACGCCCTCCTCGACGATCTCGGTCAGGCCGCCGGTGGCCGCGGCCACGACCGGGGTGCCGGCCGCGGTGGCCTCGAGCGCGACCATGCCGGACGGCTCGTAGTCGCCGGGGACGACGTGGCAGTCGGACGCCGCCATCAGCGCGGTCAGCTCGGGGCCGGGCAGGTGGCCCGCGAAGGTCACGCCCTCGGGCGCGCGTGCCTCGAGCCCGGCGCGCTCGGGGCCGTCGCCCGCGATCACGACGCGCAGGCCCGGGACCGCCTCGGCCAGCCGGGGGACCGCGTCGAGCAGGTGCTGCACGCCCTTCTCGGGCACCAGCCGGCCGGCGAACGTGATCAGCGGGGCGTCACCGGCGTAGCGGCGGCGCGCGGCGGCGATCTCGGGCGGCCGTGCGTACCAGCGCAGCACGTCGACGCCGTTGCGGATCACCACGGTCCGGGCGGGCGGCACGGCGAACTGGTGCTGGACCTCGCGGCGCATGAAGTCGGAGCACACGATGACGCGGGCGGCCTCGGAGACCAGCCAGTGCTCGATGTCGTCGATCGTGTGGTGATGGGGCAGCGGGAGCGTACCCTGGTGCCGGCCCGCCTCGGTGGCGTGCACCGTGGCGATCATGGGCACGTCGAGGTGCTCGCGCAGGGTCACGGCGGCGTGGGCGACCAGCCAGCCGTGCGCGTGCACGACGTCGTACTGCCCGCTGCGGGCGACGCGCAGGGCGGCCCGGGTCAGGGTGTGGTTGAACGCGGTCGTCCAGGCGACCAGGTTGCCGTCCTCGGCCGGGAAGTGTGCCGGGTCCTCGGCCGCGCGGACGATGTGGACGCCCTCGTCGTATTCCTCGTGCGGGGCGCCGGGGGTGTGCCGGGTGACCACGGTGACCTCGTGCCCGCCGGCCGCCAGCGCGGTGGCCAGGGCATGCACGTGCCGGCCGGGGCCGCCGACGGTCAGCGGCGGATACTCCCAGCTCAACATCAAGATCCGCATCCGGCGGGTCAACATCGGCACGTTGCCCTCTTTTCTCCGGGAGGCCGAGACTAAACCCCTCTGTCGAGTGACGTACTCCACAGAGTAAGTCGAGGGGTTCTCGGAAACGCGGCGGCGGGGCGGCGAGTCGCGGAAACCACCGGAAAAATCGATGGGTGGGTTCCCGGGCCGTCGCCGGGACGGTATCGGACAGGTCGGGAAGAATGACCGGTGTACGCGGCCGCACAGGATTAAGCCGGCGCGTGGCGGGGCACATGGGAGCCCCGCCCGCGGCGAAAAAGCCCTCGCGACCGCGGGTACCGACGGTCGAGGGCAGGAGCAGCAACATGCAGGTGTGGCCGGGTCACCGGTATCCGCTGGGCGCGACGTACGACGGCACGGGCACCAACTTCGCGATCTTCTCGGAGGTCGCGGAGGCGGTCGAGCTGTGCCTCTTCGACGCCTCCGGCAACGAGCGCAAGGTTCAGCTGCACGAGCAGGACGCGTTCGTCTGGCACGCCTATCTGCCCGGGGTGGAGCCGGGCCAGCGGTACGGCTACCGCGTCTACGGGCCGTACGACCCGGCACGCGGCCTGCGGTGCAACCCGCACAAGCTGCTGCTGGACCCGTACGCGAGGGCCGTCGACTCGGACATCGACTGGCACCCGTCGCTGTACGCGTACGACATGGCGAACCCGGATCAGATGTCCGACCTGGACTCGGCGCCGCACATGGCGAAGGGCGTGGTCGTCAACCCGTACTTCGACTGGGGCAACGACCGCCGGCCGGACATCCCCTACCACCACTCGGTGATCTACGAGACGCACGTCAAGGGCCTGACCGAGCGCCACCCGGACGTGCCCGCCGACATGCGGGGCACCTACGCCGCGATCGGCCACCCCGCCGTGATCGAGCACTTCGCGAAGCTCGGCGTGACAGCGGTCGAGCTGATGCCCGTGCACCAGTTCGTGCACGACAACCGCCTGCACGACCTGGGCCTGCGCAACTACTGGGGCTACAACACGCTCGGCTTCTTCGCGCCCTACCACGGCTACTCCGCCATGGGCTCGCTCGGCCAGCAGACCCAGGAGTTCCGCGGCATGGTCAAGGCCCTGCACGCGGCCGGCATGGAGGTCATCCTCGACGTCGTCTACAACCACACGGCGGAGGGCAACCACCTCGGCCCGACGATGAGCCTCAAGGGCATCGACAACCGGACCTACTACCGGGTCGTCGACGACCAGCCGAACTTCTACATGGACTACACGGGCACGGGCAACAGCCTCAACGTCCGCAGCCCGCAGAGCCTTCAGCTGATCATGGACTCGCTGCGCTACTGGGTCACCGAGATGCACGTCGACGGCTTCCGCTTCGACCTGGCGTCCACCCTGGCCCGCGAGTTCTACGACGTGGACCGGCTCTCCACGTTCTTCGAGGTCATCCAGCAGGACCCGATCGTCGGTCAGGTCAAACTGATCGCCGAGCCGTGGGACGTCGGCCCGGGCGGTTACCAGGTCGGCAACTTCCCGCCCAACTGGACCGAGTGGAACGGCAAGTACCGCGACACCGTACGCGACTTCTGGCGCGGTGAGCCCGCCACGCTCGCCGAGTTCGCGTCCCGGATCACCGGCTCGGCCGACCTCTACCAGGACGACGGCCGCAAGCCGTTCCACTCGATCAACTTCGTCACCGCGCACGACGGCTTCACGCTCAACGACCTGGTCTCGTACAACGACAAGCACAACGACGCCAACGGCGAGGAGAACCGGGACGGCGAGAGCCACAACCGCTCCTGGAACTGTGGCACCGAGGGGCCGTCGGACGACAAGGGCGTGCTGGAGCTGCGCGCCAAGCAGCGCCGCAACTTCCTGGCCACGCTGATGCTCAGCCAGGGCGTGCCGATGATCTCGCACGGCGACGAGCTGGGCCGCACCCAGCAGGGCAACAACAACGCGTACTGCCAGGACAACGAGATCAGCTGGATCGACTGGGACAACGCCGACGAGACGCTGCTCGAGTTCACCCGCAAGCTGACCGCGTTCCGGCACCGGCACCAGGTGTTCCAGCGCCGCCGGTTCTTCACCGGGCTGCCGGTGACCGCGCGCGGCGGCGGCGACCCGCTGCCCGACCTGGAGTGGTTCACCCCGGACGGCCGGCAGATGACCGGCGACGACTGGGGCAACGACTTCGGGCGCGCGGTCGCGCTGTTCGTCAACGGCGAGGGCATCCGCGAGCGCGGCCAGTACGGCCAGCGCCACGTCGACAGCTCGTTCCTGCTGTTCTTCAACGCGCACGACGCGCCGATCGAGTTCTCCACGCCGCCCGCCGAGTACGGCGAGAAGTGGGAGAAGGTCATCGAGACGGCCGAGCCCTCGCCCGACCGCCCCAACGTGGTCGAGGCGGGCAACACGATCCTCGTTCCGGACCGCTCGCTCATCGTCTTGGACAGGACGGTTTAATGCACCTCCCCACCGGCACCTACCGCATCCAGGTACGTCCCGACTTCCCGCTCAAGAGCACCGCCGAGCTCGCCGACTACCTGGCCGATCTCGGTGCCAGCCACCTCTACACGGCGCCCCTGCTCACGGCCGCGCCCGGCTCCGAGCACGGCTACGACGTCGTGGACCACACCAAGGTCAACCCGGCGATCGGCGGGGAGGAGGGCCGGCTGGCGCTCAAGGCGGCCCTCGAGGCGGCCGGGCTCGGCCTGGTCGTCGACATCGTGCCCAACCACGCCGGGGTGGCGGTCGCCGCCGCGAACCCGACCTGGTGGGACGTCCTCAAGAACGGCGAGGCGTCGCGGTACGGGAAGTTCTACGACATCGACTGGTCGCGCGGCCGGATCCTGATCCCGGTCCTCGCCGACGAGCCGGACGCGCTCGACCAGCTGCGCGTCGAGGACGGCGAGCTGCACTACTTCGACAAGCGCTACCCGATCGCCGACGGCACCGGCGAGGGCAGCCCGCGCGAGGTGCACGACCGGCAGCACTACGAGCTGGTCAACTGGACCCGCGGCGACGCCGAGCTCACGTACCGCCGGTTCTTCACCATCACCGACCTGGCGGGCCTGCGCGTCGAGGACCCGGAGGTCTTCCGGGAGACGCACGCCGAGATCCTGCGCTGGGTCGGCGAGGGTGCGGTGCACGGCCTGCGGGTCGACCACCCCGACGGCCTGCGCGACCCCGGCGGCTATCTGACCATGCTCCGCGAGGCCGCCCCGGAGGCCTGGCTCGTGATCGAGAAGATCCTCGAGCCGGGCGAGGAGATGCCGGAGTGGCCGGTCGCGGGCACCACCGGCTACGACGCGCTCGCCGAGGTCGGCGGTGTGTTCGTCGACCCGACCACCGAGGCGTTCTTCAACACCCTCGACCACCACCTCACCGGCACGACGACGACCTGGGAAAACCTCGTCCACGACACCAAGCACGCGCAGGCCACCAAGCAGCTCGGCGCCGAGCTGGCCCGGATGGCCCGGCTCGTGCCGGACGACGACGGCGCGCCCAAGGCCCTCGCCGAGCTGGCCGCGTGCTTCCCGGTCTACCGCTCCTACATGCCGTTCGGCGGGCGGCACCTCGCGCGGGCCCGGGCCGAGGCCGGCCGCCGCCGTCCCGAGCTGATCCCGTGCCTGGACAAGCTCGTCGGCCGGCTCCGCAACCCCGCCGACGAGCTGGCGATCCGCTTCCAGCAGTACACGGGCGCGGTCATGGCCAAGGGCGTCGAGGACACCGCGTTCTACCGGTGGACCCGGTTCACCGCCCGCAACGAGGTCGGCAACGACCCGTCGCAGTTCGGGGTCGCCCCGGACGACTTCCACGACGCCACCGAGGCACGCCAGCGGCGCTACCCCGACGGCATGACCACGCTCTCGACCCACGACACCAAGCGCAGCGAGGACGTCCGGGCCCGGCTCGCCGTCCTGTCCGAGCTGCCGGGCGATTGGACCGAGGTGGTACGCCGCTGGGTGCGCACGGCGCCGCTGAGCGACCCGGCGCTGGCGCACCTGGTGTGGCAGGCCGCGGTGGGCGCCTGGCCGATCGACCGGGACCGGCTGCACGCGTACGCGCTCAAGGCCGCCAAGGAGAGCGGCGCCGCCACCACCTGGACGGCGCCCGACGAGCGGTTCGAGGCGCAGCTGCGCGCGATGGTGGACCGGATCTACGACGACCCCGCGCTGCACAGCGAGGTCGAGGGCTTCGCGGCGTCGATCACCGCGCCGGGCTGGTCCAACTCGCTGGGCCAGAAGCTCGTGCAGCTGACCATGCCCGGCGTCCCGGACGTCTACCAGGGCACCGAGCTGTGGGACTACTCGCTGGTCGACCCGGACAACCGGCGCCCGGTGGACTTCGCCGCGCGGCGGGCCCTGCTGAGCCGCATCGACGACGGGTGGCAGCCGCCGGTCGACGACACGGGCGCCGCCAAGCTCCTGGTCACCAGCCGGGTGCTGCGCCTGCGCCGGCAGCGGCCCGAGCTGTTCACGAGCTACCGGCCGGTCTACGCCGACGGGCGGGTCTCCGAGCACGTGCTCGCCTATGACCGCGGCGGCGTGGTGGCCGTCGCGACCCGGCTGCCGGTCGGATTGTCACGGCACGGTGGCTGGCACGACACCACGCTGACACTCGACGGCCACTCCTGGACGGAAGTGTTCACCAACACCAGCTACGGCGGGAACCGTCTCGCGGTCGCCGATGTCCTGCACACGTACCCCGTCGCTTTGCTGGTGAAAGAGTGAGCCGGCATGACCGCCTGCACCGAGCCTCCTCCACCGTTCGTGACTCCCGGACCGTGACGGCGAGGGCCAGAAGGGCATGCCAATGAAACACAGCCGGGTATTCGAAGTATGGGCTCCTGAGAAGACCGTCAAGCTGCATCTCGGCGGGCAGGAGCGGGAGATGGTGCGCGGGGACGACGGGTGGTGGCGGGCCGAGGTCGCCGACGCGGCCCCCGGCACCGACTACGCGTACGTTCTGCAGGATCACGACACTCCTCTTCCGGACCCCCGGTCGAAGTGGCAGCCTCAGGGGGTGCACGGCCCCAGCCGGGTGTACGACCACGCGGCCTTCCCGTGGTCGGACGGGTCCTGGACCGGTCGTCAGCTGCCCGGTTCGGTCCTCTACGAGCTGCATATCGGCACCTTCACCCCCGAAGGCACGTTCGACGCTGCCATCGCCCGGCTGGACCACCTGGTCGAGCTCGGCGTCGACCTGGTGGAACTGCTGCCGGTCAACGCGTTCAACGGCGAGTACAACTGGGGCTACGACGGCGTCTGCTGGTTCGCGCCGCACGAGGCCTACGGCGGCCCCGACGGGCTCAAGCGCTTCGTCGACGCGGCGCACGCCAAGGGTCTCGGGGTCGTGCTGGACGTGGTCTACAACCACTTCGGGCCCAGCGGTGCGTACGCCCCGATGTTCGCGCCGTATCTGAGCAGCGCGGGCAGCAACCCGTGGGGCGACTCGGTCAACCTGGACGGCCCCGACTCCGGCGAGGTGCGCCGCTACATCATCGACAGCATCGTGTCGTGGCTGCGCGACTACCACGTCGACGGGCTGCGCCTGGACGCCGTGCACGCGCTGACCGACCACAACGCCGTGCACGTGCTGGAGGAGATCGCGACCGAGGTCGAGAGCCTCTCCACGCACCTCAACCGGCCGCTGTCGCTGATCGCCGAGTCGGATCTCAACGACCCGACGCTGATCACGCCGCGCGAGGGCCACGGCTACGGCCTGGACGCCCAGTGGGCCGACGACGTGCACCACGCGCTGCACACGCTGCTCACCGGCGAGCGGCAGGGCTACTACGGCGACTTCGGCTCGCTGGAGTGCCTGGAGACGGTGCTGACCGGCGCGTTCTACCACGCGAACACCTGGTCCAGCTTCCGCCGGCGCAACCACGGCCGGCCCGTCGACCGGCAGCGCACCCCCGGGCACCGCTTCGTGGCGTACCTGCAGAACCACGACCAGATCGGCAACCGCGCGGTCGGCGACCGGATCTCCGCGAGCCTGTCGCCGGGCCTGCTCAAGATCGGCGCGACCTTGCTGCTGACCTCGCCGTTCACGCCCATGCTGTTCATGGGCGAGGAGTGGGCGGCCAGCAATCCCTGGCAGTTCTTCACCAGCCACCCCGAGCCGGAGCTGGCCGAGGCCGTCCGCACCGGGCGCCGCCGCGAGTTCGCGTCGCACGGCTGGGCCGAGGCGGAGGTCCCCGACCCGCAGGACCGGGCCACCTTCGACCGGTCCAAGCTGGACTGGTCGGAGCCCGCGAAGCCCGGGCACGCCGAGATCCTCGAGCTCTACAAGACGCTGATCGCGCTGCGCCGCGCGCACCCCGACCTGGCCGACCCGCGGCTGGACAAGGTCGAGGTGTGGCACGGCGACCAGTTCGTCGTGATGCGCCGCGGCCGCTGCGTCGTGGCGGCCAACCTCGCCCCGGTGGCGCAGACGGTGAGCCTGCGCTCGACGCCGTCCAAGGTGCTGCTCGCGACCGGCCCCGGCGTGGTGCTGCAGCGGGACCGGGTCGAGCTGCCGGCCGAGACCGCGGTGGTCGTCAGCGGGCGCTGAGACGTTCGTCAGTTCCGGGTCGCGGTGGTCGTCACCGCGGCCCGGTTCCTGTTCGCGGGCTGCGCGCCGCGGTGCTGCTGCGACCAGCGGTAGGCGAAGGCCCGGCTGCCGTGCACCAGGCCGGTCGGGTGCAGATCGCCGCGCACGTTGCGGACCGGGTCGAAGGCCAGCGCGGCGTCGACAGCCGTGGTCAGCGGCTGCCCGAAGCAGACCTCGGCCACGACCCGTTCCGCGGGGCCGCCGGGGTCGGCCACGATCTCCCAGCGGGAACCGTCGCCGGCGGCCGCCGACACGACGTCCTCCAGCGAGCGCCCCGGGTCGCTGGCGCCGGTGGCGGGCCTCGCGCCCAGGATCAGCTTGCGGCCGCTGCCGGTGAGATAGGGCAGGATCGAGCCGTACGCGGTCGCGAAGTGCCGCCGCGGTACGGGCACGTGCCGCAGCGCCCGCCCGCCGCCGCAGCTCGGCCCGGAGCCCGGGCGCGCCGTCCGCGCGGTCGCCGAGCACGACGTCGCCGCCGTGCTCGCGCGCCACCTCGCGGGCACGCTCAGTGGTCACCGGCTCGGCCGGGAACAGCACGCGACGGTAGTACTCGAGCTCCTGGATGGACTCCAGAATGTCGGCCAGCGCGCGGTGGCCGCCATGCTTGTCTGGCGACTCCGCGAAGGCGGCACGGTAC
>CAKUMG010000188.1 GCA_934667465.1 uncultured Actinoplanes sp.
ACCGGATCCTGGGTGACCCGCGCGGCTGGATCGCCGGCCGCCAGTACCGGCTGCAACGGGTGCCGCAGGCCGCCGCCTCCGAGTTCACGATCTATCTGAGCTCGGCGAAGACGTCCGAGAAGATGTGCGCCACCGGCGGGCTCAAGACGGCCGCCTACTCGTCCTGCCGGCTGCCCGGCCAGGTGGTCATGAACCTGACGCGCTGGCAGGACGCGGTGCCCGACTACGGCGCGCCGCTGGAGGTCTACCGGGCGTACACGGTGAACCACGAGGTGGGGCACCAGCTGGGGCACGGCCACGAGGCCTGCCCCGGCAAGGGCGAGCCGGCGCCGGTGATGATGCAGCAGACGTACGGCCTCAAGGGCTGCGTCGCGAACGCCTGGCCCTATCTCGACGGGCAGCGGTACGCCGGCAACCCCCTCGACTGACGGTTGATTCCCCATCCCGCATGTCGGGCCGGTGTTCCTCGTCATGCCCATCCCGGCGGCCCGCGAGCAACAATGGGGGCCGTAGACCGTCAACCCGGGGAGTTCACCGTGTCACTGCCCCCGCTCGTCGAGCCGGCCGACGCGCTGTCGATCGATGAGATCCAGCGCTATTCCCGTCATCTGATCATTCCTGACGTCGGGATGGACGGGCAGAAGCGGCTCAAGAACGCCAAGGTGCTGGCCGTCGGCGCCGGCGGCCTCGGCTCGCCCGCCCTGCTCTATCTGGCCGCGGCCGGTGTGGGCACACTCGGCATCATCGACTTCGACACCGTCGACGAGTCCAACCTGCAGCGTCAGATCATCCACGGCGTGTCTGACGTCGGCCGGCCCAAGGCCGAGTCCGCGGCGTCGAGCATCCGCGAGATCAACCCGCTGGTCAACGTGGTCATCCACAACACCGCGCTGGACCGCGACAACGTCAAGGAGATCTTCAGCCAGTACGACCTGATCGTCGACGGCACCGACAACTTCGCGACCCGCTACATGGTCAACGACGCCGCGGTGCTGCTCGGCAAGCCGTACGTGTGGGGGTCGATCTACCGCTTCGACGGCCAGGCGTCCGTGTTCTGGGAGGAGCACGGTCCCTGCTACCGCTGCCTCTACCCCGAGCCCCCGCCGCCCGGCATGGTCCCGAGCTGCGCCGAGGGCGGCGTGCTCGGCGTGCTCTGCGCGTCGATCGGCTCGATCCAGGTCAACGAGGCGATCAAGCTGATCACCGGCATCGGTGAGCCGCTGGTCGGCCGGCTGATGGTCTACGACGCCCTCGAGATGGAATACCGCAAGATCAAGGTGCGCAAGGACCCGAACTGCGCGCTCTGCGGCGACAACCCGACGGTCACCGACCTGCTCGAGGACTACGAGGACTTCTGCGGCGCCGTCTCCACCGAGGCGCAGGAGGCCACCCTCAACGCCACGATCACCGCCCGCGAGCTCAAGGAGTGGCAGGACAGCGGCAAGGACGTGTTCCTCGTCGACGTCCGCGAGCCCGCCGAGTGGGAGATCGTCCGGATCCCGGGCGCCACCCTGATCCCCAAGGGCGAGATCCTCTCCGGCGAGGCGCTGGCCCGCTTCCCGCAGGACCGTCAGATCGTGCTGCACTGCAAGTCGGGCGTCCGCTCCGCCGAGGCCCTGGCCGCGCTCAAGCAGGCCGGCTTCAAGGACGCGGTGCACGTCCAGGGCGGCGTCGTCTCCTGGGTCAACACCGTGGACCCGTCGCTCCCGTCGTACTGACCGGCGTCGCTCCCCGGCCGTCCACCCTCCGCGGGTGGGCGGCCGGGGGCGTTCTTCGGATATGCGTCTTTTCGCGGGCGTCACCGTCCCGGGTGTCGTCCACGGGCCTCCCGGACGCGATGGAGCAGCACGGACACCCGCGGCGCGGTACCGTCACGCCGTGGTCGATATCGATGCCGCCATCGGATACGTCGTCGCGCACGGCGACCCGGTCGAGCGTGCGCGCCTGTCGTTCCTGCGGGCCGGCACGGACCCGCCGGAGAGCATCCTGCACCGCGTCGAGAGCGGGCAGGCTCCGGACGGGGGCTGGCCCGCCGCCGGCGACGGGTCCGTGTCGTCGGTCGACGCGACCTGCTTCCGCCTCGCGGAGCTGGACGACCTCGGTGGGCTGCGCGGGCCGCAGGTCGAGCGCGCCCTGGCCTGGCTCGTCCGGACCCAGCGCGACGACGGCAGCTGGCAGGAGGACGAGTCGCTGGCCGGGGAGGCGCCGCCGTGGGCCATGCCCGGCGATCCCGAGGCCACGCTCTACCTGACCGCGGTGGCCGGCTTCTGGATGACGGTCGCCGAGGCCGGGCAGCGCACGGACCGCGAGACCCCGGCCCGCCATGCCGGGACGCTCGCGTCCGCCGCCCGCTTCGTGGTCTCCCACGTGCGCCCCGACGGCAGCTGGCCGTCGTTCCTGGCCGCCGGCTGGCACGCCGCGGGCCTCCTGCACGAGCAGCAGTTCTTCTATGAGTCGGCGCGCCTCCAGCAGGTGCTCGGCGACCGCATGGGCGACATGTCCGCGGCCGACACGGCGAGCCTGGCCGCCGCCCTGCGCCGGATCGACCTCGGCGACGACTGGCTGCTGCGCGCCGCCCAGAAGCGGCTGGGCGAGACACAGCGCACGGACGGCGGCTGGGACAGCGACGAGGGCCCGGCCTTCGACGTCAACACGACACTGACCGCGATCAGGGCCTGCCGCTGAGGGGGTGCCCCGTGGCGCCGCGGGTGCCCCATGACGCCGGTGTCCCATGGTGCGAGGGGTGTCCCATGGCCCCGCGATCGCTATCGTGCGGACATGCCGACCTACCGGGGCGCCGACGGGACAGAACTGCACTACGACGTACGGGACAGCCGGCCCGACCCGGCAACGGGCACGGCGATCGTGGCACTGGCCGGAGGCCCCGCCCGGCACCCGGACTACCTCGGCGACCTGGCCGGCCTCGACACCCGCCACGAGCTGATCCTCCCGCACCTCCGCGGCGTGGGCCGATCGCCACTGCCCCCGCCCCCGCCGCCGCACCACCAGGCGCCCGCCTCGCTCCAGGCTTCCTCCTCGAGTGAGGCGTCCTCCTCGAGTCAGGCGTCCTCGTGGCACCGGGCGTCCTCGTGGCACCAGGCGTCCTACTGGCACCAGGCTGAGGACCTGGAGGCCCGCCGGACCGAGCTCGGCATCGACCGGATCCACCTGCTCGGCCACTCGGCGGGCACCCGGATGGCGCTGAGCTACGCGGTCCGCCACCCGTCGCACGTGGCCTCCTTGACCCTGGTCACGCCGCCCGCCGACTACCTGACCGGCGTCACCTCCGACGCCCCTGAGCTGCGCGCCCGCTACCGCACCCAACCCTGGTACGCCGCCGCTGCCGCCGCTGCCGCCGAGGGCCTCACGGCCGACGACGATCAAGCCCTGACCGAGTTCTACGCCCGAGTGGCCCCCTTCGGCTACGCGGTCTGGAACGACACCGCCCGCGCCCACGCCACGGTCGGCCCGCTCAACGCCGCGGCGACCCGGGCCTACTACAGCGCGGACCCGGTGGCCGAGCTCCGAGCCGGCCTCGGCACGGTGACCGCGCCGGTGCTCGTCATCGCCGGCGACCGCGACGCCCTGACCGGACGCGCCCCGGTCGAGGCCCTGCCCGCGCTGTTCCCTCACGGTCGCCTCTCCCTCATCGAGAACTGCGGCCACTTCCCCTGGGTGGAACAACCCGCCGCCTTCCGCGCCGCCCTGGACGCCTTCCTCCCCGCCCCCTGACAACCAAGCCCCCGACAACCAAGCCCCCGACAACCAAGCCCCCGACAACCAAGCCCCGGACAACCGGGCCCCACCCGGTCGCCGCGGGTCAGCGGCGCTCGGCGAGCCAGGAGGTGATGTCAGTGACGACCGCCTGGTCGGGGCTGCCGTTGGCCGGCGTGTACTTGGGCGTGATGTTCATCAGATGACCCATGCCCGGGTAGGTGATGAGGCGGTGATCCTTGTTCCCGGCCTTCGTCAGCGCCGCGTCGGTCACGATCGCCCCCACGGTGCGGGTCTGGATGTCGTTCTGACCGTTGAGCAGCAGCACCGGCCCGCGATAGCGCGGCAGGTCCGTCGCGGGCAGCGCGAACCGGGCACTGTCGACGAGATAGGCGTCCAGGCCCTTCGGCGCGCCCGGAAGGCTCGGGAACGCGTCGAACCCGACCGCGGCCCGGACGACCGGCTCCAGCTCGGCGTCAATGGCCAGCTTTCCGTCGCCGTCGGCGTCGAAGCGTCCGTTGATCCTCAGCCCGTCGAGCAGCACCGCGCGCAACTGTCCCGCGGTCTCCTCCGGCTGCCCCAACAGGCCGTTCGACGCCTCGGACGCGGTCAGCCGCCCGTCACCGTCGAGGTCGAACTCCTCGTGCAGCAGCCCGAGCTGCGAGCCGACCGCCTGGTAGTAGAGCGTCTCACGCGGACCGGCGGCCACCACGCCCATCGCCACCACCCCGGCCGGCGCGGCGATGCCGTAGCGCCGCGGGTCGGCGGCCAGGTTGCCCGCCACCATCGTGCCCTCGCTGTGCCCCAGCAGGAACAGCCGCTTCGCGTCCACCCGCTTCTGCCCCTGCGCGAACTTCACCGCCGCCGCCGCATCGCGCAGCACCTGCTCGTACGGCTTCTCCGGATAGAGCTGCGCGGGATCGTCGCTCAGCTTCGGGCCGACGCCGACGACGCCGCGCTTGTTGAACCGGAGCACGGCGAATCCCTGCCGGTTGACCGCCTGTGCGATCGGCTTGAGGGTGGAGACCGCGCCGGGCAGGGTCTGGTCCATGTCGTTCTTGCCGCTGCCGTGCAGCAGCACGACCGTGGGCAGCTTGCCCCGGGAGCCCCGGGGATAGGAGAGCTCGCCCCGCGCGACCCACCCGCCCGCCATGCCGATCTCGACCGTTTCCCGGACGATGCCCTCCCACCCGGTGCGGGTCGCCGCCGTCGTGGTGGCGGCCTCGGACCGGGCGAGCGGCACGGCGACGATCGCCGCCGCCGCGGCGGCGATGACGGCCACCCCGCTCACGACGCGTGAATGGCGGCGCTTTCCCGATGTGTGCTCTGTCATGGGGCTCCTCAACCAGGCTCCGGATCGCCGCTTCGGGCGTCGGGAACAGCCTGTCGAATCGCCGCTGACCGGCACATCCGGCGCAGGCAGGAACTCTCGTTTGCGACCTCCGACGGAGGCCCTCCGCCGGAGGTCAGAACTTCCCCGTCGAGGTTTCCGGCGACGGGGTCCGCATCAGTAGCATCGGCGCCGATGAAAACAGTGCTCATGCGTGACTGCCTGCTCGCGGCCTTCCTGGCCGTGCTCTCGGCGGTCCTTCCCCTGCTCACGGCCGACACGCTGCTGCCCGTCGAGGTGCGGTTCCTGTTGGTGGTGCAGGCTTTGGTGCTGTGTCTCCGGCGGGTGCGACCGGTGTGGTGCCTCTCCGCGATCCTCGCCCTGCAGATCGGCCTCGTCGTCGTGGGGCCGCCCGGTGAGGGCTACCGGGGGCTGGCTCTCGGCATCGCCGTCTACACCTGGGGCGCGCTGTTCCCCGAGCGCCGCACCCTGGTCGCGGCCGGGATCGCGACGTTCACCGAGATCGCGAGCTACGTGGTGCGTGACGCCGTCGCGTACGGCTCCGTCCTGATGTCGGAGGTCACCCTGCAGACGGTGCTGGCGGTTCTGCTCTACTTCGGACTGGCGCTGCTGGGCCGGGGCATGACGATCCGCCGGCGCTACACCGAGCTCGTCGAGCTCCGCGCCGCCGAGGCCGCGGAGAACCTGCGCGCCCGCACCGAGGCGGCCCTCGCGGCCGAGCGCGCCCGGATGGCCCGGGAGCTGCACGACGTCGCCGCCCACCACCTGACCTCGCTCATCGTGCAGGCCACGGTCGTGGAGCGCGTGCTCGACCGGGATCCCGATGCGGCCCGCCGGGGTGCCGCCGCCATCCGCACGGAGGGCAAGGCCGCGCTGCAGAATCTGCGGTCGGTCGTGGGTGCCCTCCGGGAGACCGGCGCGGAGCTGCCCGACGGCGGCGCCCCCGTGCCCGGGCTGAACGACATCGATCGCCTGGTGGCCGGTCACGCACAGGGCGGCCGGCCCGGGCTGATCGTCTCGGGCGAGCCGAGCGACCTGTCGGCGGCCGCCGACTTGACCTTCTACCGCGTGGCGCAGGAAGCGCTGTCCAACGCCCGCGACCATGCCCCCGGCGCCGAGGTGACCGTCATGATCGACCATCGTCCCGACCGCAGCGTCCTCGAGGTGCGCAACGGCCCGCCACCACCGGGGCGGGCGCCGGCCGACCGGCGCGGCCGGGGGTTCGGGCTGGTCGGCATGCGCGAACGGGCCGGCCTGATCGGGGCGGCCCTGGCCGCGGGCCCGACCCCGGACGGCGGCTGGACCGTCACGCTGACCGTCCCCCGCACGCAGGGTGGGCTCGCATGATCACGGTGCTCCTGGTCGATGACCAGCCGCTGCTGCGCGCGGGATTCCGGTCGCTGATCGAGCTCACCGATGACATCCGGATCGTGGGCGAGGCGTCCAACGGCCCCGACGCGGTGCGGCTCGCGGAGCAGCTGCGCCCCGACGTCGTGTGCATGGACGTCCGCATGCCCGGCGGCAACGGCCTCGACGCGACCCGCGCCATCGTGAGCCGGCTGGAGCCCGCCCCTGCCGTCCTCGTGCTGACCACGTTCGAGCTCGACGAATACCTCTTCGGTGCGCTCGAAGCCGGCGCCAGCGGGTTCCTGCTCAAGGACGCCGACATGGACGACCTGATCGACGGCATCCGCCGGGTGGCCGCCGGTGAGGGGCTGGTCGCCCGGACGATGACCCGGCGGGTGATTCGCGAGTTCGCACGCCGCCGGCCGGTCACCCCACCCCCGTTGCCCAACGTCCTGACCTCCCGCGAGGCGGACATCGTCCGGCTGCTCGCCGAGGGCCTGTCCAACGCCGAGATCGCGGCCGAGCTCGTCGTCGAGGTCAGCACCGTCAAGAGCCACCTCAGCCGCGCCATGTCCAAGATCGGAGCGCGCGACCGCCTGCAGACCGTCATCTGGGCCTACCGCCACGGTGCGGTGCCACTGGACAACGCGAGCTGACCGCCCGGGCCACGGGGTCCGCGTCCCGCTCCAGGCCGCGGGGTCCAGGTCCCGCTCCGGGCCACGAGGGCCCGCGCCCGGCCTCGGGCCACGCGGCCACGAACTGCGGCGCCCCGGGTTGCGGAACGCCGGCGGGGCGCGCGGGGCGCGCGGGGCGCGCGGGGCGCTCAGCGGGTGTGGCCGTCGCCCGTCACGATGTACTTGGTCGACGTGAGCTCGGGCAGCCCCATCGGCCCCCTGGCGTGCAGCTTCTGGGTGCTGATCCCGATCTCGGCCCCGAACCCGAACTCGCCCCCGTCCGTGAACCGGGTCGAAGCGTTGATCATGACGGCGGCGGCATCGACGCGGGCGGCGAAGCGGCGGGTGGCGCCCACGTTCTCGCTGACGATGGCCTCGGTGTGGCCCGTGCCGTGGCGGCGGATGTGGTCGAGGGCGTCGTCGAGCGAGTCGACCACGGCCACGGCGAGGTCCGCGGAGAGGTATTCGGTGTCCCAGTCGGCGTCGGTGGCCGGCACGACCCCGTCGAGCGTGGCCACGCGCGAGTCGCCGTGCACGGTCACGCCCGCCCCGGCCAGCGCCTCGACGATCAGGGGCAGGAACGTGTCCGCGACGGCGGCGTGCACCAGCAGGGACTCGGCCGTGTTGCAGGTGGACAGGCGCTGCGTCTTGGAGTTCAGCGCGACGGCGAGGGCCTTCTCCAGGTCGGCGTGCTCGTCCACATAGACATGGCAGTTGCCGACGCCGGTCTCGATCACCGGGACCGTCGACTCCTCGACCACCGTCTTGATCAGGGAGGCGCCGCCGCGCGGGATGAGCACGTCGACCAGCCCGCGGGCGCGCATAAGCTCCTTGACCGAGTCGCGGGTGGTCGCGTCGAGCAGCTGGATCGCGTCGGCGGGCAGCCCGCTGTCGGCGACCGCCTGGCGCAGCACCGAGACGATCGCGGCGTTGGAGTTCATCGCCGAGCCGGAGCCGCGGAGCAGGGCGGCGTTGCCGGACTTGAGGCAGATGCCCGCCGCGTCGGCGGTGACGTTGGGCCGGCCCTCGTAGATGATGCCGACCACGCCGAACGGCACCCGCACCTGGCGCAGCTCGAGGCCGTTGGCGAGGGTCGAGCCGCGCACGACGTCGCCGACCGGATCCGGCAGCGCCGCGAGCTGGCGCAGACCGTCGGCCATCGCGCCGATCCGCTCGGCCGTCAGCGTGAGCCGGTCGATCATGGCTTCGCCCAGCCCACCCGTACGCGCGTCGCGCACGTCGACGGCGTTGGCGGCCACGACGTCGCCGGCCCGCTCGACCAGGCGCTCCGCCATCAGCAGCAGCGCGGCGTCCTTCTCCGCCCGGGTCGCCGCGGCCAGGTCGACGGCGGCAACCCGCGCGTCGGCGGCCTGCTGGAGCACACTCATGATCTCTCCCGATCTCGACGAACCGCTACAGCAGCACGAGGTCGTCGCGGTGCACGACCTCTCTTTCATAACCCGGCCCGAGCGCGGCGGCCAGTTCCGGGGTCGAGCGCCCGAGCAGCGCGGGCAGCTCGACGGCGTCGTAGTTGACCAGACCGCGGGCCACCGGCGTGCCGGACCCGGCGTCGACCAGGTCGACCGGGTCGCCGGCCGTGAAGCGGCCGTCCACGTCGGTGATGCCGGCCGAGAGCAGCG
>CAKUMG010000189.1 GCA_934667465.1 uncultured Actinoplanes sp.
ATCGAGGGCCGCATCCGCTTCGCCGCCGAGGTCGCCGAGGCCGTGTCCGGCGCCATCGGCGCGGACAAGGTCGGCATCCGGATCTCGCCGCACAACACGACCGGCACCATCGCCGAGGAGGACGTCCCCGAGCTGTACGGGGCGCTGCTCGCCCGGCTGGCGCCGCTCGAGCTGGCCTACCTGCACGTGATGGAGACCAAGGACCGCGACCTGACCCTGCGGCTGCGCAAGGAATGGCCCACGACGCTGATCCTCAACCCTGCCACCGCCCCGGACTTCACCGGCCCGGGCGAGCTGGCGCTGATCGAGGACGGCACCGCGGACGTGATCGCGTTCGGGGCGCTCTTCCTGGCCAACCCGGACCTGCCCGCGCGGCTCGCCGCCGGGGGGCCGTTCAACACGCCGGACTTCGGCAAGCTGTTCGGCGGGGATCACGAGGGTTACACCGACTACCCGGCGCTCGGCTGATCGTTTTTCGCTCTGGTACGCAGTGAGGCCGCCACCGGCATCGGTGGCGGCCTCACTGCGGTGGTGCCCGGTGATCAGCCCTGCTGTCTGCCCGGTGATCAGCTCTGCGTGGGCGGGGCCCCGGCCGGGCCCGACGGCTTCGTCGCGGCACTGTCCGATTTGTCGGCGGCGGCCGCGCTCCCGGTCGTGCCGGTTGCGGTCGCCCCGGTCGCGGTCGTTGCCGGGTCGGGGCTCACCTCGACGGGCTCGGCCTCGATCGCGTCCGCGTCGTCCCCGGCCTTCTTCGCCGCGACGGCTCCGACCGGCTCCTTGTGGGCGGCGGCGGCCTCGGTGCCGTGGCCGTCCTTGGCGTGACCGTCCGTGCCGTGGCCATCCTTCTTGCGGTGCAGGGTGAAGGTGACGATCACGACGATCAGCGCGCCGACGATCAGACCCAGGATCGCGCTGAACACCGTGTTGACGATCCAGCCGATCAGCCCGCCGAGCGCGCCCGTCGCGTCGTGCGCGGCCTCCTCGACGTGGTGCACGGTCTCGTACAGGAAGTGCCAGCCGAGCTCGTCGGTGCCGACCAGGATGATGTGCCCGCCGACCCACAGCATCGCCGCGGTGCCGATGACGGTCAGCGCGGTCAGCACGATCGGCATCGCCTTGACCAGGCCGCGCCCGAACTTCGCCATCGCGGCGCTGGGCAGCTGGGAGAGCTTCAGGCCCGCGTCGTCCATCTTCACGATCAGCGCCACGGCGCCGTACACCAGGATGGTCATGACCAGCGCGACCACGGCCAGGATCGCCAGGCGCGACCAGAACGGCTCGTCGATGACCTCGTTGAGGCTGATGACCATGATCTCGGCGGAGAGGATCAGGTCGGTCCGGACGGCGCCGGAGATCAGCGTCTTCTCGTCCTTGACCCCCTCGTCGCCGTGCGCCTCGTGGTGGGCGATCTTGGCCCAGACCTTTTCGGCGCCCTCGAAGCACAGGTAGGCGCCGCCGAGCATGAGGATCGGCGTCAGCGCCCAGTCCGCGAACTGACTGAGCAGCAGGATCGCCGGGAGGATGATCAGGAACTTGTTGCGCAGCGACCCCAGCGCGATGCGCTTGATGATCGGCAGCTCCCGGCGCGCGGCGAGCCCCTGCACGTACTGCGGGGTCACGGCGGCATCGTCGATGACCACCCCGGCGGCCTTCGCGCCGGCTTTCGCGGCGGCCACCCCGACATCATCGATGGACGCGGCGGCCGCACGGGCCAGCACCGCCACATCATCCAGCAGGGCTACGAGTCCACCGGCCAACGGGATTCCTTCCAGAGAGGGTGAGCGTCTGTGCCGCTCATTCTCGCGCACCCGGCCGGAAGGCGCTCGCCCGCACTGATCAACTGCGCGCCGCCGCCAACCTGCATCAACCAGCTATTCCGTACGCTGCCGCACCCCCACGCCCTTCCTCGCGCCGTCGGGGCTGACCGCCGCGGCAAGGCCCGCCCGCAGCGGTCGTCCCGCGCACCGGGTCAGGGCCCGGCCGCGGCGACGGCGACGGCCGCCCGGGCGTAGCGCTCGGCGAGGTCGTCCGCCGCCGGGGCCCGCATGAGCGCGAGTTCGTAGAAGATCGGCGCGCAGGAAGCGATCAGCACGGTCCGCGCGTCGACGCCCGCCGCGGCCTCTCCCCGGCCGGCTGCCCGTTCCACGGCGACGGCCGCCGCGGCGTACCTCTCCTCCCAGAACGAGCGCAGCGCCCGGGCGGCCGCCGGCGAGCGGAACGACGCGGCGATCAACGCCCGGGTGATCGATGGCTCCCCGGTCAGGGCGGCGACGATCTGAGCGTTGACGGCGGTCAGGTCGCCCAGCAACGTCCCGGTGTCCGGTGGTTCCCAGGGCTGTTCGCGGGCGGCGTCGAGCGAATCGGCGAGCAGCCCGCCGGTGTCCCGCCACCGACGGTAGACGGTCGTGCGGTGAACCCCCGAGCGCGCGGCGACGGCGTCCACGGTCAGGGCGTCGTAGCCCTCGTCCAGCAGCAGCGCCGCGACGGCCGCGAGCACGCGCTCCCGGGTGCGTGCGGTCCGGCCCCCGGGTCGAGCCGCTCCCGGAAGGGCTTGCGCATCCGATGCCATCTGCCTAATGCTACACAGGTTGCGTTAGGAGGGGAGAGCTCATGACAGCCGAAATGACCCTGCCGCCGGGCTGGACACCGTACGCCGTCACCGGGGACGCCGCCGGCAACCTGTGGACGACGATCCTGGACCCGCCCGGACTCGCCCGCTGCTCGCCGGGGGACGACGGGTTCCGGCACGAGCCCCTGCCCGGCCGCCCGATGCTGCTGGCCGTCGCCGACGACGGCGCGCTCTGGTGCACCCGTGCCGACGACAAGCTGACCCGGCGGGATCCCTTCGGCGCCCACACGGTCGTCGACCTGGCCCCGGACTCCGCGCCCTACGGCATCGCCGCCGCGCCCGGCGGCGGCGTCTGGTTCACCGCGCCGAGCCACAACCAGCTCGGCCGGGTCACCGCCTCGGGCGCCCTCACCACGATCGACCTGCCGGTCCCCCAGGCGCAGCCCGCGATGCTCACCGTCGACGCCGCCGGCCGGCCCTGGGCCGCCCTCAACGCCGCCGGCGCCCTCGCCACCGTGACCGGCGACGGCTCGGTGCACCTCGTTGACCTCCCGGGCGGCCGGGCGCCCGCCGCCCCGGTCGGCATCGCCGCCTCCGAGGCCGGCATCTGGTACGCCGACATCGCCGGCGGCTGCGTCGGCCGCGTCGACCCTGCCGGCCGGGTCGAGCAGATCACCTTCGCGGACCCCGCCTGCCGCCCGCACGCCGTCGCCGCCACCGACGACGGGGGATGCTGGGCCACCCTGTGGGGCTCCGGCCAGCTCGCCCACATCACCGCCGGCGGCGACATCACCGTCCATGACCTGCCCGGCCGCGAACCGCACGGCCTCTGGGCCGGCGACTCCCTGGTGTGGGTGGCCATGGAGAGCGGCTCCCTGGTCGCGGTCGAGAAGGGCGGGGCCCACATCGGCCGTTCGGTCACCCGGGGCCGATGATCGGCCAATTCCATGTGCGTGTGCCCCCGCGCGGCGGCTACGAAATACGGGTGGCCAACGAGGTAACGGTTCCCCTGCTGCCCTGCGCGTCCATCGACGACATCACCGCCTTCTACGAAGTGCTCGGCTTCCACACCACCTACCAGCAGCGCAAACCCAACCCGGCCGTCGGGTTGCAGCGCGAGGATCTCCAGCTGCAGTTCTTCGAGATGCCGGGGTTCGACCCGGCGCAGTCCTACGGGTCGTGCATCGTGCTGTGCCCGGACACGGGCCAGCTGTACCGGGCCTTCGCGGCGGGCATGCGCGCCGCGTACGGCAAGGTGCTGGTGTCCGGGACGCCCCGGATGACCCGGCCCCGGGCGCGCAAGAACGTCGACGGGGTGAGCGGTTTCAGCGTCATCGACCCGGGCGGCAACTGGATCCGGATCTTCCAGAACACTCAGGCCTCCCCCGAGCCGAAACCGGCACCGGTGCCGGCGGAGGCCGGGCGGCTGGGCAAGGCGATGGCCAACGCCGTCGTGCAGGCCGACTCCCGGGGCGACGCCCGGCAGGCGGCCCGGATCCTCGACAGCGCCCTGGCCCGCCCCGAGCCGGACGACGACCCGGTCGCGCTGGTGGAGGTGCTCGTCTACCGCGCCGAGGTCGCGATAGTCCTCGACGACCCTGCCACGGCGGCCGAGATGCTGGCCCGCGCCGGCCGGGTCACGCTGAGCCCGGACGAAGCCGGCCGGGCCGCCGCCGCGCACGAGGCCGCCACCGACCTGGCGGCGGCGCTGCCCTAGTCACCTGAGGTGGTGGAGATCCGCCGGCCCGTGGCGGCGGATCGGGTGATGGCGTCCAGGAGGCGGTGGCGGTGGACGGCGTGGCTGAAGTCCGGGGCCACCGCCGTGCCGTGGACCAGGTCGTCGCGGACCGTGGCGTAGGCGTGCGCGAGCGTGTGAATCACCGTGCCCGCCAGCCCGGGATACCTGTCGTAGCCGGCGGGCACCGGCAGCTCCGCAAGGCGGTCACGGCCACGGGCGCCGCGCACCGTGACGGGCCCGAGGTGCGGGAACTCCGCGCCGGCCACCTCAAGCCGCCCCGCGGTGCCGTCGATGGTCAGCCGGAATCTGATCCAGTGGCGGATGAGCCTGGCCCGAGACGCGCTGCGCCGCAACACCCGGTCCATCTCCGAGCTCGCGTTCGCCACCGGCTACGAGTCCGAGAGCGCGTTCAGCACCGCGTTCCGCCGGGTTGCCGGCGCCTCGCCCCGGCAGTTCCGCGACGCGGCCCGAGCCTAAGGACCCCGCCGGGTCCGGCCGAACAGCAGGTCGTGGTGTTTCAGTGGGCACTGCTCGGCAACCTCGTCATCGCGGCCGCCTACGCCGCGATCACGATGGCCATCCTGGTGCCCGTGGTGCGGGCGGGGCAGCTGCGCACCAACCGCCTTGCGCTGGCCACCTCGATGATCTTCTTCAGCTGCGCGGTCGGGCACGCGCTGCACGCCGGCATGTACTGGGAGGCCGCGTCGGCGCGGCACGACATGCACCTCGGCGACGGCTGGTCACTGTGGCCGCTGGCGGTGTGGGACCTGCTCACCGCCGCGGTCGGGGTCTACTACTGGACGCTGCGGCGCAGCTACAAGCAGCTGCTCGGCGGCTCCGGGGCGCTGTTCCACGACCCGGGCGAGGAGCAGCGCCGCCACGAGATCGGCATGCGGGAGCAGGCCGAGGCCGAGCGCGACGCGCAGGCCGCGATGCTGCGGGCGGTGATCAGCAACAGTCAGTCGGCGATCTACGTCAAGGATCTCGACGGGCGCTACCTGCTGGCCAACGAGGCGTTCCAGCACACCTACCGCGCCACCGAGGCGCAGATCATCGGCCACACCGATCACGACCTGGACTTCGCGCAGGCCGAGGCGTGCCGCTCCTCCGACCGGCAGGCGCACGACGGGCCGCTGCACATCGACGAGATCGTCGAGATCGGCGGGCAGCGGCGGCTGTTCGAGACCAACAAGTTCCCGCTCTACGACGCCGACGGCACCCTGTACGCGGTCTGCGGCGTCTCCCTCGACGTCACCGAGCTGCGCGAGGCCACCGAGAACGCGGTGCGGGCCCGCGACGAGGCGCTCGCCGAGTCCAAGGTCAAGAGCGAGTTCCTGGCGACGATGAGCCACGAGATCCGTACCCCCATGAACGGGGTGCTGGGGCTGGCCACCCTGCTGATGGGCACCGACCTGGACGCGACGCAGCACCGCTACGCGGCCGGGATCCACTCCGCCGGCAACGCGCTGCTCGGCGTCATCAACGACATCCTGGACTTCTCCAAGATCGAGGCCGGGAAGGTGATCCTGGACCCCGCCGACTTCGACCCGGGTGCGCTGCTGGCCGAGGCGGCGGCGCTGGTCGCGCCGGCCGCCGACGGCAAGGGCCTGACGGTGGTCACCCGCCGCGGCCCGCGACTGCCCCGCACCGTACGCGGTGACGGTGGCCGCGTCCGCCAGATCCTGCTCAACCTCGCGGGCAACGCCGTGAAGTTCACCGGCAAGGGCAGCGTGACCCTGCGCGCCGACCTGCACGAGGACACCCCGGACGGGCCCGTCGTGCGGTTCGAGGTGACCGACACCGGCATCGGCATCGCGCCCGCCGACGCGCAGCGGCTGTTCGAACCGTTCACCCAGGCGGATGCGTCCACCACCCGCACGTACGGCGGGACCGGCCTGGGCCTGGCGATCAGCCGGCAGCTGACCGAGGCGATGGGCGGCACGCTCGGCGTCGACAGCGAACCCGGCCAGGGCTCCACGTTCTGGTGCGAGATCCCGTTCGAGACCGCGCACGGCGAACCGGGCGACACCGCCCCCGACACCGGCGGGCTGCGCATCCTGGTCGTCGGCACCGGACCGGACCGGCCCCGCCTGCTCGAGGACCTGCGCCGCTGGCAGTTCACCGCCGCGGCCGCCGACACCGGCCCGGCCGCCATGTCGGCGCTGCGCGACGCCGCCGCGCACGGGCGCTCCTACGACCTGCTGCTGCTGGACGCCGACCCCGGCGACGTGGACACCGCCGGGCTGGCCCGCGCCGTCGCCGCCGACGCCGCCGTGCCCGCCGTCCGGGTCGTGGTGCTCAACGAGAACCCGCCCGACGATCCGCGGGCGTTGACGACGTATCTGCCCAAGCCGGTGCACCGCTCCGCCCTGTACGACCTGCTGGCCCAGTGCCCGGCGGTCCCCGTACCGCAGGAACCGGTCCTGTCCGAGGCCGAACCGGGCAGCCTCGGCACCGTGCTGCTGGTCGAGGACAACGACATCAACCAGATGGTCGCCGTGGGGGTGCTGGCGGCGCTCGGCTACGCAGCCGACGTCGCCGGTGACGGCCGGCAGGCGTGCGACATGGCCGCCGCCCGCCACTACGACGCGATCCTGATGGACTGCCGCATGCCGCGCATGGACGGCTTCACCGCCACCGGGCACCTGCGCCGCCGCGAGGAGCAGGGCGCCCCGCGCACCCCGATCATCGCGATGACCGCCAGCGCGCTGGTCGCCGACCGGGACCGCTGCCTGGCCGCCGGCATGGACGACTACCTGTCGAAACCGGTCAACCCGGCGGAGCTGGCTCGCGCCCTGCGGCACTGGGTGCACGGCCGCCCGGTCGCCGACTCCCTGCCGCCGGCGCACCCGTCGTCGCACCTGTCGTCGGCGCCTCCGGCGGCGATCAAGGGCGACGACCCGATCGGGGTACGCCTCGGCGAGCTCGCCGGCGACCGCAGCGACCCGGAACTGGCGCTCGTGGACCGGCTCGTCGCGTCCTTCCTGCGCCGCGGCCCCAAGCACGTGGCGGCGCTGCGCGCAGCGACCGGAACCGGTCAGCTCGAGACCGTCGAGGAGCAGGCGCACAGCTTCAAGGGCGCGGCCGGCAACATCGGGGCGGCGGGGCTGGCCGCGGTCTGCGCGGAGATCGAGGACGCCGCCCGGGCCGGCAGGCTGCCGCAGGACGAGACCCTGGACCGCCTGGACGACGAGCTGCGCTGGACGGAACAGCGGCTGCGGCTGGTGCGCAGTCATTGACTTCCCTGCCCGGCCACTATCGGGCGGTTACGCCCGGAAATGGGGGTAGGCGCCGGGGACTGTTCCATCACCACGACACGGGGGTCGACCATGAGAGGAACGAAGAGTCCCAACGGATCCACCATCGCCGCGTCACTGATCAAGCTGAGCGACAGCGACCGGATGATCTCCGATCCGGCCGCCGACATCCGCGGCCGCCGGGTGCACGACCGCGACGACGAGGACCTGGGCCGGATCGCGGACCTGCTCATCGACGCCGACCGGGGCAAGGTTCACATGTTGCTGGTCGAGCACGGCGGCATCCTCGGCCTCGGCGCCACTGCCTCCTTCCTGCCCGTCGAGGCCGTCACCCGGATCGAGGCCGACGTCGTGTACGTCGGTGAGCCACGCGAGCGCATCGCCGGTGCGCCCCGGTACGACCCGGACCTGGTGGACGCGAACGAGTACTACGAGGAGCTGTACCGGCACTACGGGTACATGCCGTACTTGGGTGCGGGGTTCATCTATCCGACGGGCTACCCGTACGACCGGACGTAGGGCCTGTTTTCGCTGACCGGGGTGCGCGGTCGCGGCGTGGGTGACGCGGGAGTGTCGGGGGGCCGGGTTAGAGTCGGGGCGCGATGGCTGACGACGATCTTTCCCCCGAGGTTTCCGAACGCCGGTCCGTGCCGAAACAGGCGGGCCTGAGCGGGTCCGCCGACGGCGCCGCGGGCGGGTCCGTGGATGGTGCCGCGGGCGGCGCTGCAGGTGGGTTCGGGGTGGTGCTCGACGAGGACGGGCGGGCCGTGGAGACGCGGCCGTGCGCGCACTGCGGGCGGCCCGTGCCGCAGCGGGCGTCGGCGGGGCGGCCGTTCCGGTACTGCCGCGACAACGACGGGGAGTGCCAGCGGGCGTCGCGCAACGTGCGGATGCGGCACCGCTCGTCGCCGGGGCTGGCCGGGCAGGTGGCCCGCACGTGGGAGGTCGTGGAGCGGCTCGACCAGCTGGCCGGCACGCTCAGCGAGGCCCTGCACGCCGAGATGTCCCCGGCCGGGGTGGAGCGGCAGGTGGCCGAGGTGCGGGTGGAGACGTCCCGGCTGGTCGCGGCCGCGCACACCGAGCGCGACGACGCCCGCCGGGAGGCCGACCGGGCCGCCGAGGCGACCGCCGCCGCCGTGC
>CAKUMG010000190.1 GCA_934667465.1 uncultured Actinoplanes sp.
GGGCCGGCGCGCCCTCCTGCGCCACGAGCAGCGAGATCCGGCCCCCGGTGTCGGCGGCGCGGGGTGGCGGCAGCGACCGCAGCCCGGCCAGGCCGGCGGCCAGCGGGGAGTCGCCCCCGCGGGCGCCGCTGGTGCCGGTGCTCAGCGACGCGTCCAGCACGGCGATCAGGTCGGCGGGCGGCGGCACGCTGAGCGGCTGCAGCTTCTGACCGTTGGCCACCGCCGCGGCGAGGTCGCCCGGGGGCGCGAGCTTGCGCTCGTCCACCAGCTCGTCGCGCAGCCGGGCGAAGAAGTCCCGGACCGCGGTGCGCGCCTCCTCGCCGGGGCCGAGCCGGTCGGGCGTCGCCGCGAAGGGGATCCCGATGACCGGCACGCCGACGGGCTGGCCGGCCTCGTCGAGCACCGTCGCGCGGATCTGACCCTTCTGCAGACACGGCGGCTCGCGCCAGCTGCCCGGCAGCACCAGGCCGGCGGGGCAGTTCCACCGCTCGGCCCCGAAGTCCTCCTGCGCCGGGGACATCCGCTCCCGCCAGTCCGGGCCCAGGGCGTCCGCGACCGTGACGGCGACCGGGTCACCCGGCCGCGCGGCCCGGAACCGCACCGGCCGCAGCCGCTCGAGCGGGACCGACCGGGTGAAGATCTTCGACGGGTCGGGCCCGGTGTCGACCTCGGAGTTCAGGAACACCGAGGCGACGTCGCGGCCCAGGCCTGTCCACCCGGTGACCGGCTCGGCCACCGCCTCGATGCCGTTCCACGCCGGGCCGCGCCCGCCCGCGCGCCGGGGATCGAGATCGCGCAGCACCGCCGGATCCGTGGTGATCACGCCGCCCACCGCGGCGCCGCCCGCGGCCAGCAGCCGGGTGACGTTCCCGTCGTCGCGGACCAGGCGCAGCGCCCCCGCACACGCGAACGCGGACCGGTCGACGGCCTCCGCCAGCTCCGCGGACACCGCGGGCACCAGCTCCGCCGGGGTCACGATCGTGGCGCTGCCGCACCGGACGTCCCCGGCGGGGCCGACGGGCGCGGCGATCGCGAGGCAGGCCGCCACGGCGAGGGCGAGCAGGGCGCCGGAGCGGCGCCGGCCGAGCATGATCACGCAGACGGCGGCGAGCAGGAGCACGGTCTGGCCGACGCGGAGCACGCCGTCGGGCACGACGCCCAGCCAGGACGGTTCCCACTGCCATGGCCACAGGTAGATCACCGCCGGGCCGGTGGACAGGACGATCAGGGGCCACCAGCGGGCGGCTCGGGGCCACCATGGATCCGCTTGCTTCTTCGCCGGTGGCTGCGGCTCCTCCGCCTGCCGCTCCTGCCGCTCTTCCTCCCGGCTGGTTCCCGGCGGGTCTTCCTCCCGGCTGGTTCCCGGCGGGAAGACGTTCACCGTGACGTGTGCTTCGCTGCGGGGCTCCAACCGCGTCTGCCAGTGGTTCTCCTGCTTGTTGTCGGGGCCTATCTGCATGCCCTGAATGACGGGTTTTTCCGGGTCGACCATCATCATCTCCCGCGGCCCGGCGCGTCCCCGTAAATGATCGATTATGCGCCGCCGCCGATGCGGACAATAATGCACCTCTGTCGCAGCGACACAAAGCGGGGTGCACGATGAGTGGAATAGAGATCATTGCGACGGCCCTGGCCGCCGGCGCCGCGACCGGCGCCTCGGCGGTCGCCTCCGGCGCAGTCCAGGAGGCCTACCAGCGCTTGAAAGAGCTGCTCATCAGCAGGCTGTCCGACCGGCCCGCGGTCGTCGAAGCCCTGACCGCCGACGAGACCGATTCCGGCGTGTGGCGGACCCGGCTCGGTCCCGATCTTGCCGCCGCCGGAATTGCCGGCGACACGGAGATCATCGCCGCGGCGCAGCGGCTGACAAAGCTCGCCCGTGAGACGCATGTCAATGTGACAAATGCGCAGGGCGTGCAGATCGGTGATCACAACACCCAGACCAACAATTTCCGCTGACCGTCCGGCCGACACCTGTCGTGGTGCGGCCCTCGTTGACGGCCCCCGCGCCGCGGTGTGGAATATGTTGCATGCCGATCCCGGAGCGCGTGGGTGTGATCTCCCGCGAGCTGCTGCGCGCGAACGCCTACCGCTCGATCCGCGACGCGATCGTGGACGGGACGCTGCAGCCGGGGGAGCGGCTCAACGACGCCGATCTGGCCCAGTGGCTCGGGGTGAGCCGCACCCCGGTCCGTGAGGCGCTGACGAAGCTCGAGGAGAGCGGTCTCGTCCGGACCAAGCCCGGCCGCTGGACGATGGTGAGCCCGCTCGACGTCCGGGCCGCGCGGGCGGCGCAGACGGTCACGGCGTCCATGCACGAGCTCGCGGTCCGCGAGGCGGTGCCCACGCTGTCCGGTGCGGAGATCACCGCGATGCGCGAGGCGAACGCGCGCTTCGCGGCCGCCCTGGAGGCGCACGACGCCGACGCGGCGATCGCCGCGGACGACGAGTTCCACGGCGTCACGGTGGCCGCCGCCGCCAACCCGGCGCTGCGGACGGTGCTCGAGCAGTTCACCCCGGTGCTGCGCCGGCTGGAGCGGCTGCACTTCTCCTCGGTCGTCGGCCGCGGCTCGGTGGCCCTGCACGACCGGATCATCGAGCTGTGCGAGGCCGGCGACGCCGAGGGTGCCGCCGCGGCCGCCCGGGCCAACTGGATGAGCCTCGACCCATTGCGAGACTTCGGGGTGACGGGCGGCTGAGCCGTTTGTCCTTTATCGACGTTCGGGCAGTGGGTGTGACGACCCTCGCCGCGGTGTCCTGTGCGCAATATATTGCACATCACAGGCGAGAGGTCAGGGAGGAAGCATCATGAACACCACGGAACCGAGGATCGACAACGTCGTGCTGGTCCACGGCGCGTTCGCCGACGGCTCGGGCTGGCGCGGCGTCTACGACAGGCTAACGGCCCAGGGCTACCGGGTCACGATCGTGCAGATCCCGCTCACCTCGCTCGCGGACGATGTCGCGGCGACCACCAGGGTCCTGGACCTGCAGGACGGCCCGGCGATCCTCGTCGGCCACTCCTGGGGCGGCACGGTCGTCACCGAGGCGGGAACGCACCCGTCCGTCGCCGGCCTGGTCTACGTGTCCGCGCTGGTGCCCGACGCCGGCGAGACCACCGCCCAGCAGTACGAGGGCTTCGCACCCACCCCCGACTTCGTCATCGACGCCGGCCCGGACGGCTACGGCTTCCTCAACCGCGACAAGTTCCAGGCCGGCTTCGCCGCGGACGCCACCGACGCCGACGCCGCGTTCCTCCGCGACTCCCAGGTGCCCATCAACCTGTCCGTCTTCACGACGCCGGTGACGGCCGCGGCCTGGCGCGACAAGCCGTCCTGGGCCGTCATCGCCACCGACGACAGGGCGTTCGACCAGGCCATGCTCCAGCACATGGCCAAGCGCGCCGGCGCCGCCGTCACCACCGTCAAGGCAAGCCACGCCCTGTACGCCACCCAGCCCGCCGCCGTCGCCGACGTCATCATCACCGCCACGAAGAGCGCCACCTTGCACTGACGGTCTTGACTGTGTGGCGGGCACACGGTTTCTGATGGGCGCACCGCCGAGCCCGAAGGAGCGCCATGTCCCGCTTCCGCACCGCCGCGAAGCGGATCCGTCCCGGCGACGGCCGCCCGCTGCAACGGTTCCGCTGGTGGCAGCTGTTCACCGGGCGCAAGCTCTTCTCGCTCCAGGTCGGCCCGACCGCGTACGCCGTGGATGTGCGCGTCAACGGCAAGCAGGCCGGCGACGACGGGATGGTGCACCTGTACGTGAACGGCCGGCACGAGGCCCGCTCGCGGATGCCCGCCGCCCTGCCCGTCGACGGCGGCACGATCCAGGTCGCGATGTCCACGATCGGCCTCAAGCGCGCCCACTACGTGACGACCGGGGGCGAGGAGTACGGGCTGACCCCCGATCCCCGGTCCGCGATCGGCCGCCGGCTGCGCTTCGGCCGCGAGCACCGGTCGCTGAGCCGCTGGATCGCCGCCGTCTCCGTGCTGGTGCTCGTCGTCGGCGCCGGGCTCAACCTGGTGCAGCTGCTCGAGCCGGTCCTGGGCGTCCCGCCGATCGTCGAACGGTTCGGGCGCTTCGAGTCGCCGATCGACCTGCCCGTGTGGCTCAACGTCACCCTCGGCGTCGCCGCCTCACTGGGGGCCGTCGAGCGCAGCCTGCGGCTGCGCTACCACTGGCTGCTGGACGGCTTCGGCACCTGACCCGCCGTCACCCGCTGGGGGTTTGACCTGCTGGATGGCGGTCAGGCTGGCCCGGGTCAGCACGTCGATCTGGGCGGGGTTGTAGACAGCGGTCACGGCCTCGACGAACGTCTCTCTGGTGGCGTGCTCGCCCGAGGTCATGTGCGCGCCCGGTTGCTGCAACCACGGATAGTCGGTGAGGTTCCTGACGATGGTCACCGCGAGCCGCTCGGCGAGGTCCTGCCGGGTCGCCTCGTCCGCGTCGGGCGGCAGGGCGTCCAGCTCCTTGCCGACCGGGTCGGTGTCCTCCTCGGTCATGCGCTTGAGGTCTTCGAGCGCCTCGTCGTCGTACAGCCGGGTGTAGATGTGGATCAGCGACGTGTCGGCCTCGGAGAGCCGGGACGCGACCGACTCGAAGCCTTCGGGGGCGTCGGCCGGCGCACCGTCGCGCAGGATGACGGCGATGTCGGCGCGGGCCTTGGTCAGCCGCTCGATCTCGGCGGCGAGCTCGGCGTCGACCTGGCGCAGCACCTCCGGCGGCACCTGCCCGTCCGCCATCGCGGCGCCGATGTGCGACAGCGGGACGCCGAGGTCCACGAGCCGCCGGATCCGCAGCAGACAGACGAGGTGCGGCACGCCGTACTGCTTGTAGCCGTTGTACCGGCGTTCCGGCTCGGCCAGCAGGCCGAGCCGGTGATAGTGCCGGACGGTGTTCACCGTGGTGCCGGCGAGCTCGGCGAGTTCCCGGGTGCTCCAGGCCACGTCGGCGCCCTCCAGCTTCCCCTCGGCCGAATCCCGGGGGAAGCTTACCGGCGGGGCTCCCAGCGGAACAGCCGCAGCGCGAGCACGACCGACACGACGACCCAGCCGAGCGTCGGCGCCAGCAGTGGCAACGACTCCGCGAGCGGCACGCCCCCGTTCCAGGCGCTCACGATGAGCTCGGTCGCCGCCCCGCCGGGCAGCAGCCGCTTGACCAGGCCGAGGCTCTCCATCCCGGTGATGCCGACCCAGCTGGCCACGGCGATGGTCGCCAGGCTGAGCGGCAGCGTGGTGACCTGGGCCTGCTCGGGCGAGCCGGTCAGGCCGGCGGTGGCCAGCGCCAGGGCCAGCATCATGGCGAAGGTCGCCAGGATCGCCACGGCCAGCAGCGCGATCCCGGCCGGGCGGCCGCTGACCGCGGCGAGGACGGCGAGGATGACCACCGCCTGGACGAGGGCGGTGAGGGTGACCGGCAGGGTCAGGCCGGACAGGATGGCCGGGTCGCCGGCCGCGGTGGAGCGCAGCCGCTTGAGGAACAGGTCCTGGCGGCGGGCGGCGAGGGTGGTCACCGCCGTGGTGTAGAGGCTGAACGCGCCGATGGTGAAGACGAGCAGCGCGGCGATGTACCCGAGGCTGCCGATCTCGGTGAACGTGTCCCGGCGGTAGATGAAGAACGCGCTCGCCAGCACCGGCATGATCAGATTGGAGATCAGCACGGCGCGGTTGCGGAAGATCTGGGCGAGCTCGCTCAGCGCGATCGCGATCATGCCTTGGTCTCCACAAGGGTCTCCGAAGGGGTGTCGATGGCCCGGAAGACGTCGTCGAGCCGGGTCGGCGCGGCGGAGAGCCCGTGCAGGTCGACGTGGTGCACGTCGGCCCAGTCGAGCAGCCGCTTCAGATCGGCCTGCAACTCGAACGTCTCGACCCGGTAGGCCGGGCCCGCATCCGTCTGGGCGACGCCGAGCGGCGGTGCGGGGGTGCCAGGCGAGAGCGAGAACTGGATCGCCGCCGGCAGCGCCCGGGTCAGCTCGGGCACCGTACCCTGGCTGCGCAGCACGCCCCGGTGCATGAGCCCGATGCGGTCGGCGTGCTGCTGCGCCTCCTCGAGGTAGTGCGTCGTCAGCACCACCGTCGACCCCGAGCCGCGCAGCTCCTTCACGGCCTCCCACAGAGCGTCCCGCGACTGGATGTCCAGCCCCGTGGTGGGCTCGTCCAGGAAGATCAGCTCCGGCCGCCCGTAGACGGCGGTGGCGAAGTCCAGGCGCCGCTTCTCGCCGCCGGACAACTGCCCGACCCGGGTCGCGGCCTTGCGCGTGAGGTCGACGACGCCGAGGACCCGGTCGACCGAGTCCGTCCGCCCGGACAGCCTGCCGACCAGCCGGACGGACTCGGCGACGGACAGGTCGGCGGAGAACCCGCTCTCCTGCAGCATGATCCCCATCCGCGGCCGCACCGCGCGCCGGTCCGCCGGGCTCTGCCCGAACACCCGCACGGTCCCCGACGACGCCTTGCGGTGGCCCTCGATGACCTCGAGCGCCGACGTCTTGCCCGCCCCGTTCGTGCCGAGCAGCGCGTACAGCTCGCCCCGCTCGACCCGCAGGGTCAGATCCTTGACGGCCTGAAATTCCCCGTACGTGACGTTGAGCCGCTCCACGTCGATCACCGCGCCCGGTGACGCGCCGGCCGTCGCCGCCTGTTCCATGTCGGTCCTGCCCTCACTCGGTGGTTGCTGCGCACCAGTGCAGACCATGTCCCCGGAACACAGTCAAGGCGAGGTCAGTAGCCGGCCCGGCTATCGACCGGTGTCGTCCTCGAGATCGATGCGCTCCTTGCGGACCTCGCCGGTCACCGTCTGCTGACCGGTCACGGTGTCCTTGCGCAACCGCACCTGCTCCACCGGTACGGACCTCGTGGTGACGACGGGCTCCTCGGCCCACAACGTCATCGTGGGTTCGCGGTCGTGCCCGGCGGCCTCGGCCTCCGCACCGCGGTCCGGGGCGTCGGCCGGCTCGGCGGCGTGGCGTGCCGGGCTCGCGTTGCCGGCCGGCTCCTGCTCCAGGTGGACCTCCTCGCGGCGGACCGGGACGGTGACCTGGCGTTCCTCGGTGACGACGTACTTGCGCAGGCGTGCCTTGCCGGTCTCCTCGGTCCGGGTGCCCTTGACGACGAGGCGCTCCTCGGACCGGGTCATCGCATCGTCGTGCCCGGTTGTCCCGTCGCTCTCGTTCCGCTCGTCCTTGTCCCGCTCGCCGGCCCGGTCGCTCTCGACACGGTCGCCCTGGGCCAGGGACTCGTAGTAGCGGTAGAGCTCGTCCTCGTCGGCGGGGCTGAGCTCGCCGTCCTCGTCCACCCGCGGCGCGTGCTTGACCTGGTCCTTGCCGAAGGGCACTTCGAGGCGGTCCTCGGTGAGGGTGGCGTCCTGCAGCGGGACGAACGACTCCTTCCTGCCGAACAGGCCGGTGCGCACCGCGACCCAGGCCGGGGCGCCGGTGTCGTTGTCGAGGTAGACCTGGCCGGCCGAGCCGATCTTCTGGTCTCCGGTGCCGTACACGTCGGTGCCGTACACGAACCGTACGGAGTCTCGGTTGATCATTGAAGGTGTCCTCTCTCAGCGCCCGAGCCCGGCCTGGTCCACCCGGCGGTGGTAGCGCATCCCGGCGAGCCCGCCGAGGACGGCACCGGCCAGCGCGGCGACCAGGGCGATGACGACGGCGAGGATGCTGCCGGTGGTGACGTCCCCGCCCCCGATCGGCAGGCGCGGGAAGCCGCCGATCCGGTCCAGCAGGTCGTACTTGTCACCGAGCACGGCGCCGGCGATCGCCACGGCCGCGGCGGTGACGACGGCCCAGACCCAGACGGCGATGCCCTGCTTGACGCCGCTGAACCGGGCCATCCGCCCGGCGACGTAACCGCCGCAGAAGTACGCGACGAGCAGCACGGCCAGCAGCGCGAGCCCGCCGGCGAGCCCGAGGGTCGCCGCGTTGCCCTGCGCGTCGCCGGCATCGGTGCCGGTGGCGATGCCGACCGAGACGCCGGCCGCCACGAGCACGGCCGTGAGCAGGACCGCGGTCCCGGTCGCGGTCAGCCAGCCGAAGAACGCCGAGCCCCACTTGATCCCGCCGAAGCGCTCCTTCTCCCGGGCCAGGACCGCCCGCCGGTCGCTCGGGTCCACGGTGGCGCCGCTGCGCTGCACCGGCGCGCCCGGTGACCGGGAATCTTCGGGTTCCGGGAGACTGCCGGCCGCGTGCGCGCCCGCGCTTCCGGGACGCTCGTGCTGGGGGGAGACACTCATGACTACTCCGACCGTGATGCGGGGGACAAGGCGGGGGACCGGCCTCGTACACCTCCGCATGCCCGCGCTTCACCTCGGTAAACGCCGGCCTTCGCTGCCCCGCGTCGTCAGCGGGGGCGGCGCGCCTGCGGCAGCATCAGGGCGATCCGGTCGAGCAGGGTCTCGAGGGCCTCCTCGAAGTCGGCCGCGGCGTGGTCCTCGGAGAGGTGGCTCTCCAGACGGCGCACGATGGGGTAGGCGCTCAGGTCCTCGACGGGGGAGGTGTCGGGTTCCTCGACCGGGCCCGTCTCGACACCGTGCGCGGACACCTCGAGCAGCAGGTGCCCGAGCAGGAAGCTGCTGAACGCCCGGTAGACCGCGGCGGCGGCCTCGTCGGAGAACCCGGCGGAGGTGAGCACCTCCAGCATGGACTCGATCCAGCGCAGGCTGCGCAGCGGCGGCCGGATCCAGGGCGCCGCCGGGGGA
>CAKUMG010000191.1 GCA_934667465.1 uncultured Actinoplanes sp.
TCTCAGACCTCCACCCGCACGACGCGCCGCAGCCACAGCCCGCCGACGACCAGCAGACCCGCGGCCGCCGCCAGCATCAGCAGGCCGAGCGGCTCGGTGATCAGCGGCCGGACGTAGGCGCTGCGGAACAGGAACATCCACAGGCCGAGGATCACCGGCAGCGCGAAGAGGATCGTGGCGGAGAGCCGGCCTTCGGCCGAGAGCGTCCGCACCGTACGCCGCAGCTGCTCGCGTTCGCGCATCGTGTCCGCTGTCGTCTGCAGCACCTCCGAGAGGTTCCCGCCGACCTCGCGCTGCAGCCGGATCGCCATGACGAGCCACTGCATGTCGTGGTTGCCCGTGCGCTGCCCGACGCCCTCCAGCGCGTCCTCCAGCTCGGCGCCCAGCCGGGTCTCGGAGAGCGCCCGCCGCAGCTCCGCCGCCACCGGCCCGTCGCCGTCGCGGACCGAGTTCGCGATGCCGTGCTGCAGCGTGAAACCGGAGCGCAGCGAGCTGACGATCATCTGCAGCGTCTCCGGCAGCTCCTCGGCGAACCGCTTCCTGCGCTGCTCGATGCGGCCGGTGAGCAGCGCCGACGGCACCAGGAAGCCGGCCACCAGCCCGGCCGGCACGCCGATCCACCAGGGCAGCAGCAGGCCCAGCAGCAGGGCCGTGGCCAGCGACGCCGCGCACCGGATGACCAGCCACTCGCTGCCCCGGACCGGTAGCGCGGCCGCGTCGAGCCGGGCCTGGTCGTTCCACCGGAAGACCCGGGAGAGCGCGAGCCCGGCCCGGGCCACCTCCGCGCGCAGCGCCGCCACCAGCCGGCCGCGCCGCAGCGGGGCCTGCACCGCGAAGTTGCGCAGCGCCACCAGCCGGCGCTGGAAGAACGTGCGGCCGAACAGCACGTCGAGGATCACGTACGCGAGGAGGAAGACGGCAGCCGCGCCCGTCACGACCGGCCAGATCATCGGCGCCCCTTGGTGAACAGCGACGCCGGCATCGTGACGCCGTAGACGGCCAGGTCGTCGGCGAAGCGCGGGCGCAGCCCGGTGGGTTCGAGGCCGCCCCGGAACCGCCCGGCCCGGTCCGTGCCCGCCTTGAAGTCGAAGAGGAACAGGTCCTGCAGGCTCACGACCTCGGCCTCCATGCCGACCACCTCGGAGATGTGGGTGACCCGGCGGCTGCCGTCCTTGAGCCTGCTGACCTGGATGATCACGTCCACCGCGGCGGCGATCTGGTCCCGGATGGCGCGGACGGGCAGGTCGAGACCGCCCATCAGGACCATGGTCTCCAGCCGGGCGATCGCGTCGCGGGGCGCGTTGGCGTGCAGCGTGGTGATCGACCCGTCGTGGCCGGTGTTCATGGCCTGCAGCATGTCGAGCGCGGCGGCGTCGCGGACCTCGCCGACCACGATCCGGTCGGGGCGCATCCGCAGCGCGTTGCGCACCAGGTCGCGGGTGGTGATCCGGCCGCGGCCCTCCGAGTTGCTGGGGCGCGACTCCAGCCGTACGACATGCTCCTGCCGCAGTTGCAGTTCCGCGGCGTCCTCGATGGTCACGACCCGCTCGTCGTAGGGGATGTAGGCGCTCAGCACGTTGAGCATCGTGGTCTTGCCCGAGCCGGTGCCGCCGCTGACCACGATGTTGCGGCGCCCGCGGACGCAGGTCTCGAGGAAGTCCGCGGTCCGGCGGCTGAGCGTGCCGAAGCTGATCAGGTCGTCCACGGTCAGCGGCGACGCCGAGAACTTGCGCACGGTCAGCGTGGAACCGTCCAGCGCGACCGGCGGCACCACCGCGTTGACCCGGCTGCCGTCGGGCAGGCGGGCGTCGACCATCGGGCTGGCCTCGTCGACCCGGCGACCCACCCGGGAGCAGATCCGGTCGATGATCCGCCGCAGGTGCGCCTCGTCGTCGAACTCCACGTCGGCGCGCTCGAGCCGGCCGGCGCGTTCGACGAAGACCAGGCCGGGGCCGTTGACCATGACCTCGCTGACCGACGGGTCGCGCAGCAGCGACTCGATCGGCCCGTGCCCGAGCACGTCGTCGGTGACGTCCCGGATGATCCGGACCCGGTCGGCGCCGGCCAGCGGCGTCTGCTCGCGGGCGATCAGCTCCGCCAGCGTCTGCTGGACCCGTTCCTCCAGGTCGTCGGCCTGCGCGCCGGTGGCATAGAGGGTGGGCCCGAGCTCGTCGGCGAGCTGCCGCTGGATGCGCAGCCGGACCTCCGTGACCGCGTCGCCGGTCTGCGCGCCGGCGGCCCGGTAGCGCTCGGTGCTCGACGGGACGGGCACCGGCTCGGTCACGGCCGTGGGGGGTGCGGCCTGTGCTCTCGTACGCGCGGCGATGCGCTCCGACAAACTCATCCGCGCGCCGCCCTCACTTGCGCCGCCCTCACCAGCGCCGCCCTCACTTGCGCCGTCCGAAAGCGGCGAGGAGCCGGCGGCGGGGCTCGGGCTCGGCGGCGACCCCGGCGCAGCGGTCGGCGAGCCGGCGCATCGCCACGCTCACCGGGTGCGCCGGGTCCGCGAGCACGAGCGGCACCCCCCGGTTGACCGACACCGGCACGTCGCGCGAGGACGGCACGTGCACGGCCAGGTGCGCGCCCACGGCCTCCTCGACGTCCTCGACGCTCAGCCCGACCTCGGTGTTGGCCCGGTTGAACACCACCAGCCGCCGGTCGCTCGGGTACTCGAGCAGGTCGAACATCTCCACGGTGAGCCGGACGCTCTTGAGCGTCGGCAGGTCCGGGGTCACGATGGGCACGAACCAGTCGGTCAGGTCGAGCGCCGACAGCACCTGGTCGGTGACGGCCGGCGGGGTGTCCAGCACGATGAAGTCGTACATGGTGCGGGCGACCTCGAGCAGCTCGGTGACCAGCTCGCGGCTCACGTGCTCGCCCTCGGCGGGGCTGGCGGGCGCGAGCAGGGCGTCGAAGCCCGGCCGGTAGGGCGTGGTCACCGAGCGCAGGCCGGCCTCGTCCACCTTGCCGCTCATCGCGATCATGTCGGACACGCTGCGGTCCGGCGGCAGCTGCAGCATGATCGCGACGTCGCCGAACTGCAGCGCGAGGTCGACCAGCAGCACCCGGCGGGCGCCGCCGGCGGCCAGCGCGGCGGCGAGGTTGGTGGCGACGACGCTCTTGCCGCAGCCGCCCTTCCCGGCGAAGATCGTGATGATCTTCGCGTGGGCCGAGGCGTCGTGCGGGCCGCGCAGGCTGGCGCTCAGCGCCTTCGACAGGTCGATCGAGCGCGCGGCGGCCACCCGGATGCCCTCGACGTCGGTCTCGTCGAGCACCTCGCGTACGCCGGCGCGCATGGACTTCGCCAGGATGTCCGGGTTCACCGACTCGCGCAGCAGCAGCACGCCGACCAGGGGCCGCTGCACCCGCTGGTACGCCGCGAACGTCAGCGCCGCGTCCAGGTTCACCGTCGCGCCGACCATCACCAGCAGCGTCTCGGGGTTGCGCGGCAGATGGTCGTCCAGGTCGGCGAGCTCCTCGACGACCGCGAACCCGTACTCGCTGTACTGCGCGCCGAACGTGGCCCGCCGCTGCGGGTCCGGCTCCACGTACACGTAGAACGTCACGAGTCCTCCTCCGGCCACAGCGAGCCCAGTTCCACGGCGCTCGACGGGGTGACCTTCGTCCCCTCGCCCAGCAGACCCAGATAGATCTCTCCGGTACGGGCGGCGTGCACGAGCCGGGTCGCGTCGGCCTGCCCCACGGCCAGCGTGGCCGGGTAGGACGCGGTCGTGACCGCCGCGCGGGCGCTCGCCCGGGTGGACGCCGGCGTCGGGCGCACGTCGCTGGGCTGGCCGCTGGTGACGCTGACGACCGTCGCCTCGGGCAGCAGCACCCGGGTCTTCTGCGACTCCGGGCCGGCGTTCTTCGGGTACGTGACGAACACCGTGACCCGGTCGCCGGCCGCCACCTTCTCGGCCACGCCGGGCGCCGTCGTGACCTCGACGCTGACGCCGAGCTGCCCCTTGGGCACGCCGACGGTGGCCGCCGAGATGCCCGTACCGCTGGTGAACAGCCCGCGCAGGAGCAGCTGCTGCGGCGCCAGGTCGGCCGCGAGCCGCAGCCCGTCGAGGTCCGTCCCCAGCGCGTCGAGGGCGCCCTCGGGCACCGTCGACGCCGGCATCACCACCCGCTTCGCCAGCCCCCGCGCGCGGATCTGCGCGCCGGTGGTCCCGGCCTCGATCCGCTCGGTGGCCAGCAGCACGGACACCGCCCGCCGCCCGTCCAGGGCCCGCTGATCGACCCCGCGGGCGTAGAGCAGCACGGAGACCCCGCTGAAGCCGGCCAGCACCAGGGCGGCCAGCACGATCAGTACCCGGCGTCGCATGTCTCTCCCGTCATCCGGTCCGTCCGATCAGCGTCACGCCGAAGTCCTGCGCGCCCTCGCTCGTGAACCTGGGCTGGGCGCGCGGCGCGAGCACCCGCGTGAAATAGCCGTCCAGGCACTCGTCGTCCGGGCACACGCCCGTGGGGCGCAGCGCCGCGAAGCCCACGACGGGCACGCTCGCCGCCGCGTAGATGACCCCCTCCCCGGGATCGGGTCCGGGATCGGGCGCGGCGACGTCGTAGACGGGCACGAGCACCGGCTCCCCGGCCGCCGCGGCCTCCGTCAGCGTCTCGCGGCAGGCGGCGACTGAGCCCGGCCCGTCCCCGGCGGCGGCCTCGTCGTCGGTGAGCGGCACGACCAGCTCCGGCGGCTCGGGCTCGATTCGGCAGTCCCGTGCGGTGAGGTCGCCCGAGAGCCGGACGAAGCCGCAGGTGTCGTCCGTGCCGCCGGTCCGCGGGATCCGGGGGACGGTGGCCGGGGGGTCGGGGAGCGACCGCAGCGGCGCCAGACCGAGCTCCTCGCGGCGGTCCGGTTCGAGGTCGGCGCGGTAGCGGGGCGCGCCCTCGACGCAGGAGCGGGCGATCCCCAGCGCGGTGACCGGCAGGCTCGCCGGCGTTCCCCAGGTCACCCGGGAACAGGCGCCGACCCGGGCGCCCTTCGCCTCGCCGCTGAACGCTCCAGCCAGCGGCGCGGGCATGATCAGGTCGTCGCCGTCGCGGTGGAACGTACGCACCTCGACGGAGTCGGTGAACGTGAGCCGGTCGCGCGGGCAGGCGACCTCGGTGTTCCACGCGACGGTGCAGTCCTGCCACGAGACGCAGTACTGCGCCGCGGCGGCCGCGCTGGTGTCGTTGCCGGGCCGGGGCCCGTAGACCTGGGCGGCCATGAGGTCGTCGGCGAGGGTCTGCATCGCGTCGAACGTGCACGCGCCGTCCGTACCGATGCATTCCTCGGCGATCGCCCAGGCGGCGGCGTCCGCGCCGGCCTGCAGTTGCTCCCGCTTGGCGTAGAGCCCGCCGACGTCGACGACCAGGGCGGCCGCGCCGATCAGCACCCCGCCGGTGAGCAGCACCGCGACCATGACGGCGACGGCGCCGCTGTCGTCGCCGTCGCGGCGGCGCGGCCGTCTCAGCCCACGCATGGCATCACGCCGGTGGCCTCGAGCTCGAAGCTCGTGATGCTCCGGCTGCCGAAGTGCGCCATCATGGCGCCCAGGCCGGTGGGGGACCAGTAGTAGAGCGACACGTCGACGATCGCGGTGCCGTGGGCCGCCTCGTCCTCGCACGGGACCGTGCTGACCCGCAGCTCGGCCTCGCCCTGCTCGCCGAGGACCTGCCGGACCGTGGCCTCGACCTCGGCCTCGTCGCCGGAGAGGGCGGCCACCCGGGCACCCTGGTGGGCGGCCTCGGTGACCTTGAGCTGGCGGTTCCAGCCGATGCCGAACTCGATGATCCCGAAGACGATCAGCAGCAGCAGCGGCAGGACGATGGCCATCTCCACGGCTGCCGCCCCGCGGTCGTCGCGGTGCGGCAGCCGGTGGAGCAGGCCGGTCAGGCGGGCGGTCAGCCCTCCTCGACGCCTCCGCCGAGCTGGTTCGCCACGTCGTCGAACATCGCGTCGATGTTGCCGCCGAGCAGGGTCACGCTGGAGATGATGATGACGGCGATGAGCCCGACGAGCAGGGCGTACTCCACCGCGGTAGCGCCCTCGTCGTCGTCGCCCAGCAGGGGCATCCGACGCGCCATCTCGCGCATGAGGGTGATGAGCATCGAGAATCTCCTTCTGGGGTGCCGCGACCGATTGCGCCGGCATGGTCAGCCTGTCGCAATGGTTATCGGTCCCGCCCGGAGTCTCTGAAGCGTTTGGGGTGGCGGCCGGAGTGCCTGTCGGTTGCGCGGAAGTTACCGCGCGTGACGACGCCCGGTTTCGGTCCGCCGGGCCCGCGTCCCGGTGCTCGTGTGTGCCCGTCATGGCAGCTCGGTGAACCACCCGGCCACCCGGCTGGGGGTCAGGTCGAAGCCGACGGCGTGCGCGCCCGCCCAGTTGACGCCCACGAGGAGCCCGTCCCGGGTGAGCCCGGGCAGCCAGCTGTCCAGCCATTCGGCCGCCGGGATCTCGACGACCTCGAATTCCCCGTACGCCGGCACGGCCGCCACGACGCGCCGGGCGCGCGACTGCTTGGACCAGAACGGCATCGCCCGCGAGCCGTCGGCGAGCGCGGGGGCCGGGAAGCCGCGGGCGTCGCGGATCGACCACACGCGCCCCTCGGCGGGCACCTCGCGGCGGAACGCCGCGGTATGGGCCGCGCTCAGCGACATCTCGTCCCCCTCCTGAACCCGACCCGCTCAGTGTCGCTTGTCGGAGGGTTGCAGGTGATTTGAACGAATAAATAAGCCTGCTGCGCCGGTCGCCGCCATGGCCTAGGTTCGCCGGATGGACATCAGGCACGCCACCGCGGACGACTGGGCCGCCATCTACCCGTTCTGGTCCGCGATCGTCGAGGCCAGGGAGACGTACGTCTACCCGCTCGGTCTGGGCAGCGACGAGGCCCGGCCCTACTGGATGTCGGAGCCGCCCGGCGCCACCGTGGTCGCGGTGGACGGGGAGGCGATCCTCGGCTCGGCGAAGATGGGTCCCAACAAGGCGGGGCCCGGCTCGCACGTCGGCACCGCCAGCTTCATGGTCGCGCCGGAGGCGCAGGGCCGCGGCGTCGGGCGGGCGCTGGGGCAGTACGTCGTCGACTGGCACCGCGCGCAGGGCTTCCACTCGATCCAGTTCAACGCCGTCGTCGAGACCAACACCGTGGCCGTACGGCTGTGGAAGTCGCTCGGCTTCGAGGTGCTGACCACGGTGCCGGAGGCGTTCGACTCCGCCGCGCACGGCCTCGTCGGGCTGCACATCATGTACCAGAAGCTGTAAAACGCCCGGAAACTCGCATTAAGGCGCATACCCTCGGCGTGACGAGCCGCGCCCGCGGCCGCGAAGGAGGGGTTCGGCATGCGCAGGAGTCGGTTGATCATGGCGGCGGCGGTCGCGGGGCTGGCGACGGCCGCCGCCGGTGCCCCGGCCGCGGCGGCGGCGAAGGTGGGCCCGCACCCCTTCGTCGACTACGTCAAGCCGGTCACGGCGAACACGGCCACGTGGATCGACGTCTACTGGGACACCGAGAAGCCGGTCTGCGACGCCAAGGTGACGCTCGCCGGCCGGAAGGTCGGCGTCGTCTACCCGGAGAACACCCAGACCTACTCGTCCTTCGCCACCGCCGACACCCTCGGCCCGGCGGACAAGCCGCAGCGGACGTCCTTCTCCGTCACCGCGGACTACAAGACCACCGTGCAGGTGCCGCTCACCGCGACGATCGCCTACAACAGCTGCGGCGACGAGCCGGTCGAGAAGCTCAAGAAGTTCAAGGTCACGCTGACCGTGCTCAAGGGCGCGGCGTAAGCCGGAACAGCGCGGCCGGGTCGAAGCAGACCAGGTCCAGCGCGCGGGCGACCGCCGCCGGGTCGTACGTCGACGCGTGGAACGTCGCCTCGAGGTGCAGCACGCCGTTCATCTCCGACGTGGTGAGCGTGATGCCCTCGGGCGCGACAGCCGTCGGCACGCTCTGGTTGATCCGGGCCCCGGGGCCCACCGCCCACGGCAGGTCGGCGAGCACGTCGTGCCGGCCCTGGTTGCTGAAGGTCAGCGCGGGCCGGGGCGCCACCGCCACCGCCGACGGGTAGGGATCGGGCTCGCCCGGCGCCCCGGCGAGGAGCATCTTGCCCTCGCGCAGCAGGATCATCGACAGGATCCGCCCGGTGGCCAGCTCCGCCTTGAGCGTCCGGTGGATCTCACGCGGGTCGGTCAGGTCCGCCGGGGCCAGGTAGGGGCCCATGCAGAAGTTGCTGTCGATCCGGACGCCCTTGCCCAGGTAGCGGCGGGCGTCGGCGAGGAACGTGCCGCCCCGCAGGTCGGGGTTCAGGCCCAGCTCGCGCAGCGCCGAGGTGAACGCCGCGAACGTGATCGCCGAGGTGGTCACGCCGGGGGCGTACCGGTCACGCCACACGCGCATCCGGCCGAGCACGTCCGCCGACCGGGCGGTCACGACCGTCACGTTCGGCGCCCAGGCGCGGGCCGGCACCTCCTCCGGCGCGGGCGGCCGGGCGAAGCCGATCCCCTGCTTCCAGGTGCCCGGCCGGGTGCCGAACTGCCGGAGCCACGCCTTCGGCAGGGCCCAGCGGTGCCGCGCCGAGGGCGGGACCACTGCCGCGCGCCCCTCGCCGGCCGCGCGGACCAGCTCGCGCAGCAGCGCCGTCACCGGGCCCGCGTCGCCGTACGCGTGCGAGACCTTCATCGCCACGTAGCCACCGCCCGCCAGGATCCGGACCGGGT
>CAKUMG010000192.1 GCA_934667465.1 uncultured Actinoplanes sp.
CTCTCCGTGTACGCCATCGACAGCACCACGGACATGGGCGCGCCGCAGCAGATCCCGACCAGCGCCCACCCCGCGCGCCGGCTGCCGAACAGGCTGGTCCCGAGCAGGTGCAGCGCCACGGCCGCGCCGATCGAGGCGAGCCAGCTGACCGCGAGCGCGGCCGAGCCCGGGTCGGCGCCCAGCGCGGACAGCAGCCGGATCAGCATCGGGTAGAGCGGGAAGAACGCCAGCTCGTTGGCCTCCAGCGCGCCCGTCGGCCCGTACGTGTAGCCGGTCGGATAGCCCTCCGCCACGCGCAGGAACCAGCCGCCGTCCCAGATCAGCAGGTTGGCGCGCAGCCCGGCGGGCTCGTCGATGCTCCGATCCAGCACGACGAGCAGCACCAGCTGCACCACCCGGGTGGCCGCCAGGATGCCGGTGGCGATGCCGACGCCCCGCCAGCCGCCCGCCAGGTCCCAGAGCCGCCCGGCACGCTCGGACGCCGGGGCCTCGGCCGCCGTCACGCTCACCGGGCGGCGGGGCTTCCGTCACCGGCGGGCGCCACGACCTCGCCGCTCTCGCCCGCGCCGTTCCGCTCCCCGGTGCCGTTCCTCTCTCCGGTGCCGCCCTGCTCGCCGGAGCCGTTCTTCCCGCCGGTCCCGCCCTGCTCGCCGGAGCCGTTCTTCCCGGTGCCGCTCTGCTCCCCGGTGCCGTTCAGGATCGAGGCGTCCGCGGTCTCGACGTGCCCGCCGCCCGCGACCGCCGGCGGGGGCGTCTCCGCCTCGGCCCGCTCGGTCAGGGTGCGCCAGGCCGCCGCGGCCGCGCGCTGCTCGGCCTGCTTCTTGCTGCGCCCGTCGGAGCCGCCGTAGCGCTCGCCCGCCACGATCACCCAGGCGGTGAACGTCTTCGCGTGGTCCGGGCCGGCGTCGTCGATCACGTAGTCCGGCACGCCCAGGCCCAGCGCCGCCGTCAGCTCCTGCAGGCTCGTCTTCCAGTCCAGCGCGGCGCCCCGCCCGGCGGACTCCGCCATCAGCGGGTCGAACAGCCGGTGGATCACCTCGCTCGCGGTCGCCAGCCCGTGCTCCAGATAGATCGCGCCGAGCAGCGCCTCCAGGGTGTCGGCGAGGATGCTCGCCTTGTCCCGGCCGCCGGTGGTCTCCTCGCCCTTGCCCAGCAGCAGGTGCGGGCCGAGCCCCTGCGGCCCCAGCGTGCGCGCCACGTCGGCGAGGGCGTGCATGTTGACGACGCTCGCCCGCAGCTTGGCCAGTTGCCCCTCGGGCAGGTCGGGGTGGTTGTGGAACAGCGCCGAGGTGATCACGACGCCGAGCACCGAGTCGCCGAGGAACTCCAGGCGCTCGTTGGTGGGCAGGCCGCCGTTCTCGTAGGCATAGGAGCGGTGGGTGAGTGCACGCTCCAGCAGGTCGGCCTCGAGGGGGATCCCGAAGGCCTCCTCGAGCGGCTCGGTCGAGGGTCGGACCCGCCGCTTGTCGTTACTGCTCATGAACCACCTCTTGCACTCGGGAGATCTCCGGGCCCTGGAACAGGCCGGTGACGACGGGGACGGTGCCGCGGCGATGCAGGCTCGCGGCCAGGGCGATGCCGGCGGCGACGTCCACGCCGCTCGCGGCACCATGACAGACGACGACGAGGCCGCCGACACCGAGCAGCACGGCCGCGCGGGGCGGGGGTGCCGGGGCGGGGCCGTCGGCCAGGGGCGCCTCACCGCGGGCGGTGGACTCGGCCGGGGGCGTCTCACCGCGCGTGGATCGGGGCGTCTCACCGCGCGCGGACGGGGGCGCCTCACCGCGGGCGGTGGACTCGGTCGGGGCCGTCTCACCGCGCGCGGTCGAGGGCGTCTCACCGCGGGCGGTGGACTCGGCCGGGGGCATCTCACCGCGCGCGGACGGGGACGTCGCGCCGCGCGCGGTCGGGGGGCCGAGCAGCGCGTACGCCGTCTCGAGGCCCTTGAGCAGCACGTTGCCCGCGAAGCCGTCCGTCACGACCACGTCGGCCGCCGCGCCCGTGACGACGTCGTTGCCCTCGACCAGGCCCACGTAGCGGGCGTCGCCGGGCAGCTCCAGACCGGCGAGGAGCTCCGGGGCCGTACGGCGCAGGCGGTCGCCCTTGCCCGGCTCGGTGCCGATGGTGAGCAGGCCCACGCGCGGGGCGGCGACACCGTGCACGGCGGCGGCGTAGGCGGCACCGAGGCGGGCGTGCACGGCGAGGGTCGCGGCGTCCGGGTCGACGGAGGAACCCACGTCGAGCAGGACGAGGCGGCCGGCGACGGTGGGCAGCACGGCGGCCAGGGGCGGGCGGCGGATGCCGGGGAGGCGGCCGAGCGAGAGCGCGGCCGAGGTGACGATGGCGCCGGTGTCGCCCGCGGAGACCACGGCGTCGGCGAGGCCCTGGGCGACGGCGAGCACCGCCGTGCGGACGCCGGGCTCGGCGTGGCGGCGGGTGCGGCCCAGACCGCCGGGCATGTGCCGGCCGTCCTCGGCCGGGGCACCGTCGCGGAATTCGGCGGCGCGAAGGTCGGCGGCGCGGTGCGACGACTCGGCGGCGGAGGCGTCGGGGCGGATCGGGGTGCCGGAGACGTCGGCCGGGTGGTGCGGGGGCTCGACGAGGGTGTCGGCGGGGTGGTGCGGGCCGGCCGGGGCCGCGAGGACGCGTACGCGATCGCGCTGGTCCGCGGGCAGGGCAGCACGAACCGACTCGGCGGCCTCGAGGGGGCCGACAAGCAGCAGCTGAAGGGTCGGGTCGGCCTGACAGGCGCGCAGAGCGCCGTCAACCACGACGGCGGGAGCGTGGTCCCCGCCGAGGAGGTCGACGGCGATCCGCGCGGTGCCCGGTTCCGTCACGGTCGCGGCCTGCTGGCCGTTTCCCGCCGGATCCGGGGCACCGGGCGATCGCCACTGCCCGGACGCGACCCGCCCGATGATCGGGCGCGTCACTCCGCGAGGCTCAGACCTCGACGACCTGACGGCCGTTGTAGGTGCCGCAGACCCCGCACGCGGTGTGCGGCAGGTGCGGCGACTTGCACTGGGGGCACTCCACGGTCTGCACCGCGGTCGCCTTCCAGTTCGCCCGGCGGGACCGGGTGTTGCTGCGCGACATCTTGCGCTTGGGGACGGCCACGGTACCTACTCCTCAGAATGATGCTGTTTACGCGGCTGAGCAGCCTCGGGCAGCTCAATCGACAGGTTGCGCAGTGCGGCCCAGCGGGCGTCGACTTCCTCGTGACTGTGGTCGGCCGGAAGGTCGTCGAAGTGCACCCCGCACTCGGGGCACAACCCTGGGCAGTCCGGCCGGCAGACCGGGTTGGTCGGCAGCGTGAGCACCACCGCATCCCGCACCGCCGGCTCCAGGTCGAACAGGTCGCCCTGCATCCGGCCCACCTCGTCCTCGTCCGTCGTCTCCTCCGTGGTGCTGTCCGCATATGCATACAGCTCCGCAAGGGAGACATCGAACGACTGAGAGATCTCGTTGAGGCAGCGACCGCACTCGCCCTTGAGCGTGCCACGAACACTGCCACTGACATACACGCCCTCGGAGACCGACGTGAGACTCAGATCGAGCTCGACGTCGGCACCCTCGGGCACCGAGATCAGCTCAAGGCCGAGGTCCGCCGGCGCCGGAATGACCCGCTTCAGGGCACGCGTCGCCCCGGGCTGGCGCGGGAGGTTCGTCGTGTCGACGACCAGCGGCTGCCTGGGATCGAGGTGGTTCTGCGAATTCTTGGGCATCGTGAACTCTCAGCCTTGGGTAGGCCGACAGGAAAGGTTACCTGAGCAGCGGGCGAACCGTCGAATCGACCCGGGGCTCCGCCTCCCGCCGGCCGGTGAACGGCCGCCTCGGGATGGGCTCCCGGGCCGGAAGGCGCAACGATACCGCACCCGGGAGACGACAAAACGCCCGATCAGAACGGAAGCGGACGCTCGTTCTCCTCACCCTGGAACGTGCCGATCTCGCGCAGCGCGTGCATCTTGTCGCGGCCACGCTCTATCGACGACAGCGCCCGGGTGAGGAACTGCTCGAAGTTGGCCAGCGCGGTGTCGACGTAGTCGTCGACCTCCTCGCGCAGCCGCTGGGCCTCCGACCGGGCCTCGGCGACGATCCGGGCGCCCTCGTGCTCGGCCGAGACGGTGATCTCGTTGACCGACACCAGGCGGGCGTGCTCGGTCTCGCCCTCGCTGATGATCCGGTCGGCCTCGCGCTTGCCCGCGTCGATGATCTTGTCGCGCTCCTCCAGGAGCGCCACCGCCCGGCGCAGGTCACCCGGGAGCTCCGAGCGCAGCTCGTCCAGGAGCGCGATCATCTCCGCGCGGTCGAACATGAAGTTGGTCCGCGACATGGGGACCGACCTCGCCTGTTCCACCATGGAGATGATCTCGTCGATGCGGTCGAGCGGATCCACGGCGCCTCACTCCTGTCAGCTGCCACTCACGCTGAGTGGTCCGATCACGGTAATGCCGAACCCCGGGGCGGGACGGCGAAGGGCACGCCGTCAGTTTTGCCGCAACCTGGTCACAAGGCGCTCCCGGACGAGGTCGGGCACGTAGGACGACGCGTCACCGCCCCACTTCACGACGTCCTTCACCAGGCTGGACGAGAGGAACGAATAGAGGGGGTTCGTCGGCATGAACAGGGTCTCCACGCCGGAGAGCCCGATGTTCATCTGCGCCATCTGCAATTCGTAGTCGAAGTCGCTGACCGCGCGCAGACCCTTGACCACCACCGCCGCCTGCTGGGCCCGGCAGAAGTCGACGAGCAGGCCGTGGAACGACTCGACCCGCACGTTCGGGTACACGACGACGGCCTCGCGGAGCATCTCGATGCGCTCCTCGATGGTGAACAGGCCGCTCTTGGAGTGGTTGATCAGTACGCCGATGATCACCTCGTCGAAGAGCCGGCTGGCCCTGCCGACGATGTCGAGGTGCCCGTTGGTGACCGGGTCGAAGGAACCGGGACAGACCGCACGTCTCATGATCGGCGACCGTACCAAAGAGTGGTCTCCCCGTAACGCCTGTCGCGGTCGGGGGCCAGACCCTCCACCCAGTTCAACGGCTCGCCCCGGACCGCCGTCCGCGACGACCTCTCGAACGTCACCACGGCGTCCTCGGCGAGCCACCCGTGGGCCACCAGCGCCTGCTGGACCTGCTCGATCTCGTCGTCGCCCACCGCGTACGGCGGATCGGCGAAGATCACGTCGAACGGCCCGCCCTCCGGCGGCCCCGCGAGCACCTGCAGGACCTTGCCGGTGACCAGCCGCGCGGCGTTGCCGACCCGCAGCGAGACGATGTTGTCGCGGACGGCCCGGGCGGCCTTGGCGTCGGCCTCGACGAGCAGCGCGTACGCGGCGCCGCGCGACAGCGCCTCGAGCCCGACCGCCCCGGAACCGGCATAGAGGTCGGCGAAGCGCGTGCCCGACAAGTCGGTCATCGTGCTCAGTGCACTGAAATACGCCTCGCGTACGCGGTCCGATGTGGGCCGTGTCTGCGCGCCGGCCGGCGCCGCGAGCCGGCGACCGCCGTGCGCGCCGGCGATGATCCTGGTCATCCGGCCACCGTCCGACCACCTGCGGACCCGGCGCGGGGCTGTTCGAGTAGCACGCTGTGACGCTACGCCACCACCTCCGGGCGGCCTCTGCGGAGTGAACATTTACCTCCCCGAAGACCGGTTTTCTGCACGGAATGCATCGACGCGGCTGCGATCGGTCCAACGAAGATCTCAGCTAAGTAACAACATACTTAGCGGCAGCTACGGGGTTCTTCAGATTCGCCTCAGTCGCTATGGTCATGCGGCCGCCGACGAAACGCTGTCGGTACGACGATGCGGGGAGGTATCGTCGCCGACTCCCGAGTGGATCTCTTCGGAACCGCCCGGGAAGTCGCCTTTGCACCCCCGCGCCGTTCCCCTCGGTCCTCACCACAGGAGAAGGCGTGATCCTCCGCAAGTCCCCCCTCAAGCGCACCTCGGCCGTCTTCGCCGGCGCGCTCCTCGGCCTCACCGGTGTCGCGGTTCTTGCCACCCCCGCGAGCGCTCACCACACCACCATCACCCCCGGTTCCCCCTGTGTGCTCGAGGATGAGTCCTGGCAGGTCACGTGGACTGTCCAGAACAGTGAGATCCGCGCCGCCAAAGTGACCGGTGTGACCTTCGACGAGGGCAGCAAGCTGACCGGTATCGACGGTGCCGAGCTGCCGGAGAACAAGGGCTCGATCGAAGGCATCCAGGTGCTGCCGAAGGACGCCGCGACGGCCAAGCTCACCGTCACCGCCTTCTGGGACTACCCCGAGGGCAGCGTCGACGTCACCCGGACGAACGTCGGCGAGGCGGTCAAGCCGACGAAGCTGTGTGCGCCGGCCAAGCCCCCCGTCGACGAGGAGACCCCGGGCGACGAGGAGACGCCGACCGATGAGGAGAGCACTCCGGTCGACAACCCGAGCGCTCCGGTCGACGAGCCCAGCAGCCCGGCGGAGGAGCCCTCGACCCCGGCCGAGGAGCCCAGCGCCCCTACTGCCCCAGTCACCCCGGAGCCCGCCGAGGAGCCCGAGTTCGTCTACGAGGCCGACTGTGACACGGTCGTCGTCGGCGTCACCGTCCCGTCCGACTGGGACGAGGACATCGAGGTCACCTTCACCACCAACAAGGGTGGCAAGGAGACCGTGACCGGCGTCAAGGGCGAGACCACGACCGTCGAGTTCCCGGCGGAGGAGGGCCTGACCGTCACCGCGACCCCCAAGGGTTACGAGGACGAGGCCGCCACCATCGAGTACGAGCAGCCCGCCGACTGTGACACCGCGGGCGAGGGTGCCGGCGAGGGTGACGAGGAGCTGCCGCTGACCGGTGCCGCCGCGGGTGGCATCGCCACCGGCGCCGTGGTCCTGCTCGGCGCGGGCATCGCGCTCTTCGTCGTGGCCCGCCGCCGCAAGGTCAAGTTCACCGCCTGACCTGAACGCAGCAGCACGTAGCACCACCTGACACGAGGGGGCGCGCCGACCAGCACCGAGGTCGGCGCGCCCCTTGTCTCTTCCCGGTCGGTCCGCAGTGGACCAACCGCCCACCCCACTCGTCTGACAAGGCGGCTCTGGTGACATCACTCCTCCGACGCGCAGCGGCCGTCGCCGCGAGCGCCCTCCTCGGCCTCTCCGGGCTCGCGGGCCTCGCCTCCCCGGCGAGCGCCGCCGACACCGGCCCGGTCTCGGTCTCCGCCACGGCGGCGTGCAACACCGCCACCGGCGAGTGGGACATCAAGTGGACGCTGAGCAACGACCGCTTCACACCGGTGACGGTCAGCAACTTCAAGGCCACTCCGGAACCCGTACCCGGGTTGTCCGGGAAGTTCGATCTCGAGAAGCGCCTCAACTCGGGCATTCCCAGCACCCGGGTCTTCCCCCAGACGCTCAAGGGCGAGCCACGCGAGGCCACGCTCTCCTTCAGCGCGAACTGGAAGGACGGCTCGGACCTTGACAACACGTTCACCGTGCAGCTGGGCGACTGCAAGCCGGCCGAGGTGCCCTGCACCCCGCGCGCCGACGTGAAGTTCGCGCACACGTTCGCGGTGAAGGACGGCCAGGCCACGGCGACCGTGAAGGTCACCGGCGACGCCAAGCTCTGCCAGGACGAGCCCGTCACCCTGGTCAGCTACTACGCGCCGAAGCCGCAGTTCTCGGTGCCGCAGTTCGAGTTCGCGCACCGGACCGCCACGCTGACGAACGAGACCCGGGCGGTGGAGCTCACCACCCCGCTGCCCAACTGCAACGCCCAGGTCGACCTGTTCTTCGGCGGCGAGGACGACATCATCGGCGAGATCGTCGAGGGTGGCCCGCGCTACAACGACACGAAGCTGGGCAGCTCCGGCGGCCTCGGCGGCCGGTCGGAGGGCCCGCAGGCCTGGTACAACGGCGGCAGCAAGGCGTGCCAGACGCCGGCTGTCGAGCCCGTGTCGAGCTGTGACGGCACTGTCGTCCTGCACCTGAGCAACACCGGCGAGCTCAACAAGCACTACCCGGTCGACTTCACCGTCAAGGCGGGCACGTTCACCAAGACAGTGACCGTGAAGGCCGGCGAGGGCGAGAACGTCACCGTCCCGGCCGGCTCCGGCACGGTCACCGTGACGGCCGAGAACATGGCCGACTTCACGTACGACTGGACGAAGCCCGAGGACTGCCCCGAGCCCGTCGTGGTGGCCACCGGCACCTGCACCACCGTCACCGTGAAGGTGACCAACCCCGAGGGCGCGGCCGCGCTCACCGGGTCCGTGACCTACGGCGACCTCACCGAGCCCTTGGCGGTCGAGGCGGGCGCCACGGCGACCCTGTCGTTCTCGCGGGACAGCTCGACCGAGGCCACCGTCACCATCGACGGCAAGGGCACGAGCACCGTGCCGGTGAAGTTCGTGGACGACTGCGGCGAGCCGGGCGAGACCCCGCCGGCGACCCCCACCCCCGGCACGACGACCCCCGCCCCCGGTGACGGCGGCGGCGAGGGCGGCGGCGGGAACGACGACGGCGGCAGCCTCCCGGTGACCGGCGCGGCCGCGGGCACCATCGCCGGTGTCGCGGTGCTGCTGCTGGTCGGGGGCGCGGTGGCGTTCTTCGTCGCGCGGCGCCGCAAGGTGAAGTTCACCGCCTGACGCACGGACTGACACGCAAAGGGGGCGAGCCGATCGGCTCGCCCCCTTTCGTTATGCGAGGCGCCTTGTCATGCGAGGCGCCT
>CAKUMG010000193.1 GCA_934667465.1 uncultured Actinoplanes sp.
GGCCAGGAGCACGTGCTCCTTGGTCTGCGGCATCGGGCCGTCGGTCGCCGCAACCACCAGGATCGCGCCGTCCATCTGCGCGGCACCGGTGATCATGTTCTTGATGTAGTCCGCGTGGCCGGGGCAGTCGACGTGGGCGTAGTGCCGCTTGTCGGTCTGGTACTCGACGTGCGCGATGGAGATCGTGATACCGCGGGCCTTCTCCTCCGGCGCCTTGTCGATCTCGTCGAACGGCGTGTAGGGGTTCAGGTCCGGGTACTTGTCGTGCAGGACCTTGGTGATGGCCGCAGTCAGCGTCGTCTTACCGTGGTCGATGTGACCAATGGTGCCGATGTTGACGTGCGGCTTAGTCCGCTCGAACTTCGCCTTCGCCACTGGTGTCCTCCTGTGGACTGTGGGATTTCTCGCCCGGCACGCCCGATAAGGCGATAGGGACTCTGTCGACTGCTAGTGCGCGTGCGGCCCTCGACAGACCGCACGCGCCTCAACGCATCAGGCGCCGGTGGCCTTCGCGATGATCTCCTTCGCCACGCTCTGCGGAACCTCGGCGTAGGAGTCGAACTGCATGCTGTAGCTGGCCCGGCCGGCCGTCTTCGACCGGAGGTCGCCGACGTAGCCGAACATCTCCGACAGCGGCACCGAAGCCTTGACGACGCGGGCGCCGGAACGCTCCTCCATCGACTGGATGATGCCACGGCGGGAGTTGATGTCGCCGATCACGTCACCCATGTTGTCCTCGGGCGTGACGACCTCGACGGCCATCATCGGCTCGAGCAGCACGGGGTCGGCCTTGCGGGCCGCTTCCTTCATGACGATCGAGCCGGCGATCTTGAACGCCATCTCGGACGAGTCGACCTCGTGGAACTGACCGTCGACCAGCGTCAGCTTGACGCCGACCAGCGGGTAGCCCGCGAGCACGCCGTACTGCAGCGAGTCCTGCGCACCCGCGTCGACCGAAGGGATGTACTCCTTCGGGATACGACCGCCGGACACCGCGTTGACGAACTCGTAGGTCGGGCCGTCCGCCGTGAGGTCGAGGGGCTCGACCGTGACGACGACCTTCGCGTACTGGCCCGAGCCACCGGTCTGCTTCTTGTGCACGTACGAGAGCTTCTCCACGGTGCCGCGGATCGTCTCGCGGTACGCCACCTGCGGCTTACCGATGTTCGCCTCGACGTTGAACTCGCGCCGCATGCGGTCGACGAGGATGTCGAGGTGGAGCTCGCCCATGCCGGCGATGATGGTCTGCCCGGTCTCCTCGTCGTTGAAGACGCGGAAGGTCGGGTCCTCCTCGGCCAGACGCTGGATCGCGGTGCCCAGCTTCTCCTGGTCCGACTTGGTCTTCGGCTCGATGGCGACCTGGATGACCGGCTCCGGGAACGTCATCGACTCCAGGATGACCGGGTTGGCCGGGTCGCTCAGCGTGTCACCGGTGGTGGTCTGCTTCAGACCCTGGACGGCGATGATGTCGCCGGCCTGCGCGGTGGCGCGCTCCTCACGCTTGTTGGCGTGCATCTGGTAGATCTTGCCGATCCGCTCCTTGCGGTCCTTGGTGGAGTTGACCACCTGGGAACCGGACTCGAGCGTGCCGGAGTAGACCCGGACGTACGTCAGCTTGCCGAGGTGCTTGTCGGTCTGGATCTTGAACGCCAGGGCCGAGAAGGGCTCGCTGTTGCTGGGCTTGCGCTGCAGCGGGGTCTCGCCGTCGGTGGCGGTGCCCTCGATGGCCGGGATGTCCAGCGGCGACGGCAGGAAGTCGACAACGGCGTCGAGCATGGGCTGGACGCCCTTGTTCTTGAACGCCGAGCCGCACAGCACCGGGTTGGCCTTGCTGGCGATCGTGGCGCGCCGGATGGCGGCCTTGATCTCCTCCTCGGAGAGCTCCTCGCCCTCGAGGTACTTCTCCATCACCGCGTCGTCGACGTCGGCAAGCGTCTCGATGAGCTTGTCGCGCCACTCGGCGGCGGAGTCGGCGAGGTCGGCCGGGATCTCCTCGACCGCGTAGTCCTCACCCTTCTGGGTCTCGCCGCGCCAGGTGAGGGCGCGCATGCCGATCAGGTCGACGACACCGATGTGGTCGCCCTCGAGCCCGATCGGGATCTGGAGCACCAGCGGGGTGGCGTTGAGCCGGTCGATCATCATCTGCACGCAGCGGAAGAAGTCGGCACCGGTGCGGTCGAGCTTGTTGACGAAGCACATGCGGGGGACGTTGTACTTGTCCGCCTGCCGCCACACGTTCTCCGTCTGCGGCTCCACGCCGGCAACGCCGTCGTAGACCGCGACGGCACCGTCGAGCACACGCAGCGACCGCTCGACCTCGACCGTGAAGTCGACGTGGCCGGGCGTGTCGATGATCTGGATCGTGTAGCCCTTCCACTCGCACTTCGTGGCGGCGGAGGTGATGGTGATACCGCGTTCCTGTTCCTGCTCCATCCAGTCCATGACGGCCGCGCCCTCGTGGACTTCACCGATCTTGTACGTGATGCCGGTGTAGAACAGGATGCGCTCGGTCGTCGTGGTCTTACCAGCGTCGATGTGCGCCATGATGCCGATGTTGCGTACCTTGGCGAGCGCGTCTGCGGCAGCCACTGCAATCCCTACTCTTCGTCGTCGTGCTCGACTGGGGGTCCCGCACCGATGGCACGGGGGCCGGCGCCGACCGGCGTCGCAGCCCGGCACGAGGCCGGGCCGGCGACGGGTCTTACCAGCGGTAGTGCGCGAAGGCCTTGTTGGACTCCGCCATCTTGTGGGTGTCCTCACGCCGCTTGACGGCGGCGCCGAGACCGTTGCTCGCGTCGAGCAGCTCGTTCTGCAGGCGCTCGATCATGGTCTTCTCGCGGCGGGCCTTGGAGTACTGCACCAGCCAGCGCAGGCCCAGGGTGGTCTGCCGCGGCGTACGGACCTCGACCGGCACCTGGTAGGTCGCGCCACCGACACGGCGGCTGCGGACCTCGAGGGTCGGCTTGACGTTGTCCATGGCGCGCTTGAGCGTGACCACCGGGTCGGTGCCGCTCTTCTCCCGGCATCCCTCGAGGGCACCGTAGACGATGCGCTCGGCGAGCTGACGCTTGCCGCCCACCAGGATCTTGTTCACCAGCTGGGTGACAAGAGGCGAGTTGTAAACCGGGTCCGCAACCACGGGGTGGCGCGGAGCGGGGCCTTTACGCGGCATGTCAGCTCTTCTCCTTCTTCGCGCCGTAACGGCTGCGGGCCTGCTTGCGGTTGCGGACGCCCTGGGTGTCCAGCGAACCACGGACGATCTTGTAGCGGACGCCGGGCAGGTCCTTCACACGGCCACCACGCACGAGCACGATCGAGTGCTCCTGGAGGTTGTGGCCGACGCCCGGGATGTACGCCGTCACCTCGATCTGGCTGCTGAGCTTCACACGAGCGACCTTGCGCAGCGCAGAGTTCGGCTTCTTGGGGGTGGTGGTGTACACGCGCGTGCACACGCCGCGCCGCTGAGGACTACCCTTCAGCGCCGGCGTCTTGGTCTTGCTCGTCTTCGCCTGACGGCCCTTTCGGACCAGCTGCTGGATCGTGGGCACCGGGTTTCTCCGCTCCCTTCGGCCGCCGTTGTCGCGGCCGCACCGTCTTCGTATGCCTTGTGTGCGAGCGGCCCGGTGGGCCCCGCACCCGCGGTCGGGCGTGTCGCCCGGTTCACGGTCCCGCCGCGCGCAGTCACGCGCGACGAGTTTTTGTCTTTGTCGGGCTCTGACGCCCGTCGTGCTCACTGCCCCGTCGTTCTTACCGACTCGGGCGCACGCACGAGTTGCCCGGGCGAGCCCGGGCACGAGGGGAAAGAGTACCCACCACAGGCACGCAGGTCAAAACGAGTCGCACATGAACGCGACCAGATCGGACCCGCTGGCTTGACGATGGACATCTCCGGCTTACAAGTGTAGCGGGTGCCGCCGGAGCCCGGCGCCGCGGTGCCTGTTTCCCGCACCACGTCGTCAGGACGACTGCAATATCACACTCAACAGCAGGGCGAGCAGGGCGATTCCCGCGCCGATCCCCCCGCACGAGATGCCCGCCATCGCGAGCCCTCGCCCGGTGAAGCGCAGCCGGCCCTCCTGCCCCGAGCGCCGGATCTGGCGCCGCGCCGCGAGGCCGAGCCCCACGGACCCGCCACCGACCACCACGCCGAAGAGCGCGAACGCCCCGCCCACCAGCACACCCCAGCCCTCCCCCGCGCCGGCCACGCCGAAGCAGAGCACGAGCGTGGCCACCAGCACCGCGGCGATCCCGGCGATGAGCGACCCGATCGCGAGGCCGGAGGTGATCGGCGCCACCCTGAGCTGCACCAGCCCGAACTCGGTGCCGGCCACGGCGTCGACCCGCTCCGGCGTCCAGGGCTCCCCCGCCGCCGGGGGTGCCGTCACCGGCGGCCCCGGCTGACCCGGCCAGGCTGGCTGCTGTGTCACGAACCGCTCCTCCTGCCGACTACCCGTGGAACACGAGCATGTCACCCGAAGGTGGTCCCGCGCACCTCAGTCGGTGTCGGCATCGAAGTCCTGCCCGCCCGGCGCGGCGGCGAGGTGCAGCAGGCCGGCGATGACCGCGACGACGAGCGCGGTGACCGCCAGCAGCAGCCCCGCCCAGGCGAGACGGCGGCCGCGGCGGATCCAGCGGGAGCCCAGCAGATAGCCCCCGGAGGCGTAGTGCTCGCGCTCCGCCTGCCGGGCGAGCATCAGTGCCAGGGTGGCGGGAATCACGCCGCCGACGAAGGCCCCCGTGAGCAGCGCCACCAGCCCGAGCACGAACACGGCCCGGGCCTTCGTGGAGGGCGCGGGCTCCGGATCCAGGGGGTGCCGGGTGGGTGCTGCGGAAACCGGAAGCGTCACCACTCCATTCTAGGAACGCCGAAGGGCGCCCGCGCTACTGCGCGAACGCCCTTGACGTCAGAACTCAGCGGTTCAGCGGTGCAACCACGGTGGTGCGACCGTCAGCGGTACGACCCGAAGTCGAAGTCGTCCAGCGGAACGGCCTGGCCGCTCGCCGGCCCGAAGCCGTAGTCGGTCTCGGGGTACCCGGTCATCGAGTACACCTTGGCCTTGGCCTCCTCGGTCGGCTCGACCCGGATGTTGCGGTACTTGCTGATGCCCGTACCGGCCGGGATGAGCTTACCGATGATGACGTTCTCCTTGAGGCCCACCAGCGAGTCGCTGCGCGAGTTGATCGCAGCGTCGGTGAGCACCCGGGTGGTCTCCTGGAAGGAGGCCGCGGAGAGCCACGAGTCGGTCGCCAGCGAGGCCTTGGTGATACCCATCAGGACCGGACGACCGGCGGCGGGCTCGCCACCCTCGCCGACGATCCGGCGGTTCTCGGACTCGAACAGCGCCCGGTCGACCAGCACGCCCGGCAGGAACTCCGCCGCACCCGAGTCGATGACCGTCACGCGCTTGAGCATCTGGCGAATGATGATCTCGATGTGCTTGTCGTGGATCAGCACACCCTGCGAGCGGTAGACCTCCTGGACCTCGGAGGTCAGGTGGACCTGGACCGCGCGCGGGCCGAGGATGCGGAGCAGCTCGTGCGGGTCGATCGTGCCCTCGGTGAGCTTCTCGCCGACCTGCACGTGCTCGCCGTCCTGGCGACGGAGCTTGGACCGCTTGGAGATCTTGTCGTAGACGATCTCCTCGCTGCCGTCGTCCGGGATGACGACGATCTTCCGCGAGCGCTCGCCGTCCTCGATGCGCACGCGTCCGGGGGTGTCGGCGATGGGCGCCTTGCCCTTCGGGATGCGGGCCTCGAAGATCTCCTGCACACGCGGCAGACCCTGGGTGATGTCCTCACCCGCGACACCACCGGTGTGGAAGGTACGCATCGTCAGCTGCGTGCCCGGCTCACCGATGGACTGGGCGGCGATGATGCCGACCGCCTCGCCGATGTCGACCGACTTGCCGGTCGGCAGCGAACGGCCGTAGCAGGCCGCGCACACGCCGAGCTTCGACTCGCAGGTCAGGACGCTGCGCACCCGGACCGTCTCGGCCCCGGCGGCGACGAGCTTGTCCACCAGGATCGAGTTGAGGTCCTCGCCGCGGGACACGACGACGGTGCCGGACTGGTCCTTGATGTCGTCGGCGATCGTGCGGGCGTGGACGCCGGTCTCGGCGTGCACGTGCACGACGAGGCTGCCGTCCTCCAGCTTGTCCGCCACCTGCATCGGGATCGCGCGGTCGGTGCCGCAGTCCTCCTCGCGGATGATGACGTCCTGCGAGACATCCACCAGACGACGGGTCAGGTAACCCGAGTCGGCGGTACGCAGCGCGGTGTCGGCCAGACCCTTACGCGCACCGTGGGTGGAGATGAAGTACTCCAGCACGGTGAGACCCTCGCGGTACGACGAGGTGATCGGGCGCGGGATGATCTCGCCCTTGGGGTTGGCCACCAGACCACGGATCGCGGCGATCTGCCGGAGCTGGAGGAGGTTACCGCGGGCACCCGAGTTGATCATGACCCAGAGCGGGTTCTCCTGCGGCAGCGCCGTTTCCATCTCCTTGGAGATTTCCTTGGTCGCGTTGGTCCAGATCTCGATGAGCTCGCCGCGACGCTCCTCGGCGGTCATGAGACCCCGCTGATACTGCTTGTCGATGCGGTCCGCGTCGCCCTGGTAGCGGGCGATGATCTCCGGCTTGCGCGGGGGACCGATGACGTCGCCCATACCGATCGTCACACCGGACCAGGTGGCCCAGTGGAAGCCGGCCTCCTTGAGCGCGTCCAGGGTCGCCGCCAGGGCGACCTTGGGGAAGCGCTCGGCGAGGTCGTTGACGATCGCGGAGAGCTGACCCTTGCGGATCTCGTAGTTGACGAAGCGGTACCCCGGCGGCAGCGTCTCGTTGAAGATGACCCGGCCCAGGGTCGTCTCGACGAGCAGCGGGTCGCCGTCCTGCCACTCCTCCGGGCGCTCCCAGGTGGGCTGGCCGGCACCGTTGTCCACGCCGATCAGCTCGCGGAGACGGATCTTGACCGGCGCCTGCAGGTGCAGCTCGCCGTTGTCGAACGCCATCCGAGCCTCGGCGTCCGAGCTGAACACCCGGCCCTCGCCCTTGGCACCGGGCGTGAGGTGGGTCAGGTAGTACAGCCCGATGACCATGTCCTGGGTGGGCATGGTGACCGGCTTACCGTCGGCCGGCTTGAGGATGTTGTTCGACGAGAGCATCAGGATCCGCGCCTCGGCCTGCGCCTCGGCCGACAGCGGCACGTGCACCGCCATCTGGTCACCGTCGAAGTCGGCGTTGAACGCCGTACACACGAGCGGGTGGATCTGGATGGCCTTGCCCTCGACCAGCTGCGGCTCGAAGGCCTGGATGCCGAGGCGGTGCAGGGTCGGCGCGCGGTTCAGCAGCACGGGGTGCTCGCTGATGACCTCTTCGAGGACATCCCACACGACCGGCCGCTGACGCTCGACCATGCGCTTGGCCGACTTGATGTTCTGCGCGTGGTTCAGGTCCACCAGGCGCTTCATCACGAACGGCTTGAAGAGCTCCAGCGCCATCTGCTTGGGCAGACCGCACTGGTGCAGCTTGAGGCGCGGGCCGACGACGATGACCGAACGGCCGGAGTAGTCGACGCGCTTGCCGAGCAGGTTCTGACGGAACCGGCCCTGCTTGCCCTTGAGCATGTCGGACAGCGACTTGAGCGGGCGGTTACCCGGGCCCGTCACCGGCCGGCCACGGCGGCCGTTGTCGAACAGGGCGTCGACGGCCTCCTGCAGCATCCGCTTCTCGTTGTTGACGATGATCTCGGGGGCACCGAGGTCGATCAGTCGCTTGAGGCGGTTGTTGCGGTTGATGACCCGGCGGTACAGGTCGTTGAGGTCGGACGTGGCGAAGCGGCCACCGTCGAGCTGCACCATCGGGCGCAGGTCCGGCGGGATGACCGGGACGCAGTCCAGCACCATGCCGAGCGGCGAGTTCCGGGTGTTCAGGAACGCGGCGACGACCTTGAGGCGCTTGAGCGCCCGGATCTTGCGCTGCCCCTTGCCCGTACGGATGGTCTCGCGCAGGCTCTCGGCCTCGGCGTCCAGGTCCATGTTCTGGAGCAGGGCCTTGATCGCCTCGGCACCCATGCCACCGGTGAAGTACTCACCGAAGCGGTCGCGCAGCTCGCGGTAGAGCAGCTCGTCGGTGACCAGCTGCTTGGAGTCGAGCTTGCGGAAGGTGTCGAGCACCTCGTCGAGCCGGTCGATCTCGCGCTGCGCCTTGTCACGGATCTGGCGCATCTCGCGCTCGCCGGCTTCCTTGACCTTGCGGCGCACGTCGGCCTTGGCGCCCTCGGCCTCGAGCTCGGTGAGGTCCTGCTCCAGCTTGGCGGCGCGCTTCTCGATCTCCGAGTCGCGGCTGTTCTCCGACTGGCGCTTCTCGGCGAAGATCTCGTTCTCGATGGTGGACAGGTCGCGGTGACGCGCCTCGGCGTCCACGCTCGTGATCACGTACGAGGCGAAGTAGATGATCTTCTCGAGGTCCTTGGGCGCCAGGTCGAGCAGGTAGCCCAGCCGGCTCGGCACACCCTTGAAGTACCAGATGTGCGTGACCGACGCGGCCAGCTCGATGTGGCCCATGCGCTCACGCCGGACCTTGGAGCGGGTCACCTCGACGCCGCAGCGCTCGCAGATGATGCCCTTGAACCGGACACGCTTGTACTTACCGCAGTAGCACTCCCAGTCCCGCTG
>CAKUMG010000194.1 GCA_934667465.1 uncultured Actinoplanes sp.
GCCGGGCTCGCGCAGGTGGGTGTGCAGGTCGACCAGCCCGGGCAGCGCCACGAGCCCGGTCGCGTCGATCGTCTCGTCGGCGGCCTGTCCCCTGCCGTCCGCGACCACGCCGTCCTTGATCAGCAGGTCGGTCGGGTCACCGCCGAGCACGGAGACATTCTTGATCAAGTAGGAAGTCACGCCTTGCCTCCGAGCAGCAGGTAGAGAACCGCCATCCGGGCGCTGACCCCGTTGGCGACCTGTTCGACGATGGTGGAGCGGGACGAGTCGGCCACCTCGGGCGCGATCTCCATGCCCCGGTTCATCGGCCCGGGGTGCATGACGATCGCGTGCTCCGGCAGCTTCCTCATGCGCGGCGCGTCGAGTCCGTAGCGGCGGCTGTATTCCCGGGCGGAGGGGAAGAAGGAATCCTGCATCCGCTCGGTCTGCACCCGCAGCATCATCACGACGTCCACGTCGGGCAGGACGCTATCGAGGTCGTACGACACTTTGGTGGCCGGCGAGAGCGCGGCGGCGATGTCCACCGGAATGAGCGTCGGCGGGCCGACGAGCGTGACCTGCGCGCCCAGCGTCGTGAGCAGCAGAACGTTGGAGCGGGCGACCCGGCTGTGCAGTACGTCACCCACGATCGCGACGCGCAGCCCGTCGAGCTTTCCCAGCCGCGAGCGCATCGTGTACGCGTCGAGCAGCGCCTGCGTCGGGTGCTCGTGCGTCCCGTCGCCGGCGTTGACGACCGACCCGTCGACCCACTGGGCGAGCCGGTGCGGGGCGCCCGAGGCGGGGTGCCGGATCACGACGGCGTCGGCGCCCATCGCCTGCAATGTGAGAGCCGTGTCCTTGAGGCTCTCACCTTTCGAGACGCTGGAGCCTTTCGCCGAAAAATTGATCACATCGGCGGAGAGTCGCTTCGCGGCGGCCTCGAAGGAGATCCGGGTGCGGGTGGAATCCTCGTAGAAGAGGTTCACCACGGTCCGCCCGCGCAGGGTCGGCAGCTTCTTCACCTCGCGGCCGGCCAGCGCGGCCATCTCCCCCGCGGTGTCCAGGATCAGGGTCGCGGTCTCCAGGTCCAGATCCGCGGCGGATCGCAGATGCTTGATCACTGCTCACCTCCGTACAGCTTGACCTCGTCCACGCCGTCGTCGGTCTCGGCGAGCGAGACCCGGACCTTCTCGGCGAGCGCGGTGGGGATGTTCTTGCCGACGTAGTCGGCGCGGATCGGCAGCTCCCGGTGGCCGCGGTCGACCAGCACCGCGAGCTGCACCGAGCTGGGGCGGCCGACGTCGTTGAGGGCGTCGAGCGCGGCCCGCACCGTACGGCCGGAGAAGAGCACGTCGTCGACCAGGATCACCCGGCGGCCGTCGAGCCCGTCACCAGGGATTTCGGTGCGTCCGAGGGCCCGGGTGGCGTGCAGCCGGAGGTCGTCGCGGTAGAGCGTGATGTCCAGCGAGCCGACCGGGATGTCCACGCCCTCGAACGCGTGGATGCGCGCGGCGAGCCGGCGGGCGAGCGGGACGCCGCGGGTCGGGATGCCCAGCAGCACGGTCCCGGTGGCCCCGGAGGTCTTCTCGAGGATCTGGTGCGCGATGCGGTCGACGACCCGGTGCAGGTCGGCGCCCGAAAGAATGATCTTGCCGGAACCGGGATCGGCCGGCGGAGGTGTGTCGGCGCGTGGGTATGCCACGGCTGACCTCCTTCCCCGCCTCACGGGACGGGTCGTTAAAGGACGTCTGTGTACTAGCTGTTGTGTTTCTGTGCGGCACCCGATCTTGAGTGGCCCGCTGGCTGACGCTACGTTACCAGTGGGCGCGACGATGACCATGGTGACGTGGCCTACCCACGGGACCAGACGGACGAATGCGGGCAACTCCCCCCGTTGCCCGGCGACTCATTGGTAACCGACACTTGACCAGAAGTCGCAAACTCCGTACCGTCACGCTGCGTAGCGATCCGGAGGAAGAACCCTCCGGGCCAGCACAGTACTGGAGTGTCCGAATGCCGTCTGAGTACGCCAAGTCGCTTGGCGCCCGCCTGCGCTCGATCCGCCAGCAGCAGGGCCTGTCCCTGCAGGGTGTCGAGGAGAAGTCCAACGGGCGGTGGAAGGCCGTCGTGGTGGGCTCGTACGAGCGTGGCGACCGCGCCGTCACCGTCTCGCGCCTGGCCGAGCTGGCCGACTTCTACCGCGTTCCCGTGTCGGAGCTGCTGCCCGACGGCAGCGGGGTCCGGCTCGAAGCCACCAACAAGATCGTGCTCGACCTGGAGAAGCTGTACGACGCGGCCGGCGAGGACCTGGCCTACGTCGCGCGCTACGCCCGGGCCATCCAGCAGCAGCGTGGCGACTACAACGGCCGGGTCCTGTCGATCCGCGCCGACGACCTGCGCGCGCTCGCGATCGTCTACGACATCTCCCCGTCGGGCCTGATCGAGCGTCTCACCGAGCAGGGCGTGCTGGTCGCCGACCCGCGCGCGTTCTTCGCCAGCTGAGCCACACCCCGTCACCACCGGAGCCCGTACCGCCCCCTCGGCGGTGCGGGCTTTCGCGTGTCCGGCCGCGTCCGCTCCCCCGGGCCCGGTCGCGTCCCTGCGCGATGCGGGCGGCCCCGGCGCGTGTCCGGTTTCACGTCTCGTGCACACGGTGCATCACCGCGGCCGCCTGCACCGCGTCCATGCCCGCGCGGATGTCCCACCCGTCGAGGATCCGCAGCATCTCCGCGGCCGGCGCGGCCGAGTCCCGGTCGATCCCCTGCGCCCGGCGGCACAGCACCTCGTCCAGCTCCTCGGCCTGCGGCCAGGTCAGCCCGGCCGCATAGAGCGTCATGACCAGGTCGTTGCGGGACACCACCCGGGTCCGGCCGTCACCGAAGTCGCGGATCATCAGCGGGCTGGAACCGTCGCCCAGGAACGAGCCGGGCAAAAACGAGCACGCGCGGTAGAGCAGGGTCAGCTTGGGCAGCCGGTGCCGGTGCATCCGCCGGGGACGCTCGGTGAGCAGCAGCGTGTAGATCGTCCACTGCTCGATCCGCCGGGCCAGCAGCCAGATGTCGCGCCGGATCAGCTCGCTCCGGAACTCCCGGGTGTCCCGCAGGGGCCAGCGGCGGCGCAACCCGGCCCGGGCGGCCAGGTCCCAGTGCCTGGCCAGCCGCCGCGCCAGGTCGTCGTCGCGCCGGGCGTCGGCGTCGGGGCCCTCCCGGTCGGCGGTCGCCGCCTCGAGCATCCCGGTCGAGGAGTCCTTGAGATACGACCACAACCCCTCCCGCCGTACGCCGTCGCGCCACGGCCGCTCGGACGAGCGCCCCGACAGCCACGCCCCGAACCGGCTGTGCAGGAACCGCAGCTGCAGCCGCGACCCGATCCCGCCGTTGTACATCCGCCGGAACCACGGCGACCCCAGCCGCCCGAGCCGCGTCGTGGTGCCGAGCACGGCCAGCACCACCGTGGCGAACACCGCGCCGAGCGTGAGGCTGACCAGGGCGGCGGCCTTCGGGAGCCAGTCCGGGCCGCCCAGCAGCAGCCCGCCGGTGCCGGGCTTCATGGTCACGGTCGCGTCCAGCACGGTGACGACGCCGACCACGGCCAGCCCGAACCCCATGATCGCGCTGGCCTTGGCGAGCGCGTCGGACTCGCGGACCCGCCGCTCGTCGAATGCCGCCGCGATGGTCCCGATCAGGTCGCGGTACTTCGCCTGCACCCGGTCGGCCTGCTTGCGGACCCGCTCGCCGTCCTGGCGGACCTGGCCCATGACGCCCTCGCCCGCCAGCGCCTCGCGCACGCCCGGGTAGTTGCCGGCCCCGGTGCTCAGCGCGTACGCCGTGACCTCCGCGTCGAAGCCGTCCATCAGCCGCTGCACCGCCGAGTCCACCTGCGCCACGCACGCGTGGGTCTCGGTGACCAGGTGCGCGAGGTCGGCGGTGCCCTGCAGCAGCGTCTGGTGCAGCAGCTCCACCGACCGGTGCAGCCGCCCGAGCCGGAACCAGCGCCGCACCGGCAGATGGGTCGACAGCGCGTCCCACAGCAGCAGCCCCCGGTCCGCGACCTGGTCGTAGACGGCGAGGTGGGTGCGCCAGATCTCCAGGTCGTTCTGGATCCGGTAGAGCCGCTGGGCGGCCTCCGCCTCGAGCCGGATCAGCAGCTGCGCCACCTGACCGAGCGCCACCTCCTGCAGGTCGGAGCGCTCACCGTCGGCGAACCGGTCCGGGACCAGCAGGTAGCAGGGCACGCTGCGGGCGCCGTCGAGCCGGATCACCCGCCGCAGGGCGAGCATCTGGCCGTTGAGCACGCTCGCGGAGAGCACGCTGTCGCGGGAGTCGCCGACCCCGAGCGCCATGTCGCACAGGCTGTTCATCAGCTCGCGGTGCTCGTCGCGCAGGTAGTCGCCGGCGTCGGGCAGCAGCCGCCGCGGCACGGCCACCCAGATGGTCGGCAGGTGATGGTGGCGGCGGGAGGCCCGGAACTCCGTCCGGGTCAGCGCCGGCTCGTGCCGCGGGTCGCCGAACCACTGCTCCACGCCCTCGCAGATGCGGGTGAACGTGTCCCGGTAGACGTCGATCGGGATGATCTCCGAGCCGGGGCCGTCGACCGGGGCGTCGTCGGGCCGGTGCTCGCTGTGCAGCGGGCGGCCCTGCCACACCGAGACGCTCAGCACGCAGGTCGGCTGACCCATCAGCACCGTGAAGCTGAAGTCGAGCACCACGTGCACCCCGAGCACACCGGCGCCTGCCGGGATCCAGCGCTGGTCGAAGACGGCGTCGAGGCGGCTCGCGTGCAGGTAGACGCGGTGCTGCAGGGTGGAGAACTCCGGCTCGGTGCCGCCGTCGCGCAGCGTGCGGAGGTCGCCGGCGAGCTCGTCGAGGGGCTGCTCGCACGCGTCGCCGCCGGTCCATCCGGTCGTGGGGCGGGAGCGCTCGGGCGCGCCGTAGCGGCCGCCGAACGTGCTGCGGGTGTCCTTGGGGCGGCGGTGCACCCGGGTGAACGCCGCGGTGCCGGGCGGGGCGCCGGCGACCAGGTGCCCGAGGCGGGTGGCGTGCGCCTTGGCGGCCTCCCCCTCGGTGGGCCAGCCCCACGCCGAGCTCGCGATCATGATCAGGCCGCGGACCTCGGCACCCTCGTCGGCGTTTTCGGGCGGCACCGTGGGCGCCGGCGGCTCGGGCTCCTCGATGAGCGCGAACGGTTCGATGCGGAGACGGCGGCCGTACGCGCGCAGGCCCGCGAGGACGTCGCGGATCCGGAATCGCTCCCGCCGCCTGTCGTCGCTGCTCATCCATGCCTCCGCCGCCACCGGTCGTTCGGTGCCGGGGAACCGTGACGCTAGATCCCCGCGCGGCATGATCGCAACCACGATTGTCGATGCATTGGTCGCTTGCCCCGAGAACGACGAACGCTCCCCGGCGGCGAGCCGGGGAGCGTCGGTTTTGACCTTCGGAGGTCTTGGATCACTCACGTGAAACCTCGGCGGGAGCGACGGTCTGTACCCACCACCCCGCTACGACATCCGCATTTATCGGGTGGCGAACTCCGCGATCCGCCCGAGGATGCCGTTCACGAAGCGCGGGCTGTCGTCGGTCGACATCTGGCGGGCCAGCTCGACCGCCTCGGTGATCGCCACCGGGTCGTCGATCTCCGCCTCGAACAGCAGCTCATAGACCGCGATCCGCGCCAGGTTGCGGTCGACCACCGGCATGCGCTCGAGCGTCCACCCCTCGGCATAGCTCGCGATCAGCTCGTCGATGCGGTCGAGGTTCTTCGCCACGCCCTCGACCAGCCCGATCGTGTAGTCCAGGTGGTCGGGGCGGGGCTTCTCGATCCGGTCCAGGTAGGTCGCGAGGACCTGGGCCGGCGGGAGGTCCCGGAGGTCGGCCTCGTAGAGGACGTCCAGGGCCCGCTTGCGCGCCTTGCGGCGCGCAGGCATCTGCGTCTTGGGACCTTCAGCCATCGGGTCAGCTGCGGCCGAGGTAGCGGCCGTCGCGGGTGTCGACCTTGATCTTCTCGCCCTGGGTGATGAAGAGCGGGACGTTGACGGTCGCGCCGGTCTCGACGGTGGCCGGCTTGGTGCCGCCGGTCGAGCGGTCGCCCTGCAGGCCCGGCTCGGTGTAGGTGACCTCGAGGAAGACGCTGGTGGCCAGCTCGATGTAGAGCGGCACGCCCTCGTGCGTCGCCACCGTGGCCTCGGCCTCGGGCAGCAGGTAGTTGGCGGCGTCGCCGACCGTGACGCCGGGCACGGTGATCTGCTCGAACGTGTCCAGGTCCATGAAGACGAAGTCCTCGCCGTCCTGGTAGAGGTACTGCATCGTCCGCTTGTCGACCGTCGCCGTCTCGACCCGCGTGCCGGCGTTGAAGGTCTTGTCCACGACCTTGCCGGAGAGGACGTTCTTCAGCGTGGTGCGCACGAACGCCCCGCCCTTGCCCGGCTTGACGTGCTGGAACTCGACGACAGCCCACAGCCCGCCGTCGAGGTTGAGCACGAGGCCGTTCTTCAGGTCGTTGGTGGAAGCCATGTCCTGCCCTGTGGTTGAAACGTAGAGGTGACCGACGGAGTTTACCGGCGTGACATGCTCGGCGGCTAATCGGGGAGGGCCCGGGTCGCCGTGGCGACGTGCCGCAGCGCCAGCACGTAGCCATCGATGCCGAGCCCGGCGATGACGCCGGTCGCCACCGCGGAGACCACCGAGTGGTGCCGGAACTCCTCGCGGGCGTGGATGTTGGAGATGTGCACCTCGACCAGCGGGCCGGTCAGCAGCGCGCAGGCGTCACGCACCGCGATCGAGTAGTGCGACCAGGCCGCGGGGTTGAGCACGACCGCCGCACCCTCGTCCGCCGCGGCGTGCAGCCACGCCAGCATCTCGTGCTCGGCGTCGGTCTGGCGCACCTCGACGTCGAGCCCGAGCTCGGCGCCGGTGCGTTCGCAGAGCGTGACGAGATCCGCGTACGACGTCAGGCCGTACACGTCGACCTGCCGCGAGCCGAGGCGCCCGAGGTTGGGGCCGTTGAGCACGTAGGTCCTCATCGCGCCACCGCCTGGTACGCCTCTTCCAGCACCGCCACGTCGCCGGTCGCGAGCGTGCCCGGTTTCGCCAGCCCGTCGAGCACCACGAACCGCAGCGTGTCCGCGCGCGCCTTCTTGTCGATGCGCATCGCGGGCAGCAGCTCCGCCCAGGCGTCCGCCGCATAGCCCGTGGGCAGCCCCAGCAGCTCCAGGACGGCCCGGTGCCGGGCGGCGGTGGGCTCGTCGAGGCGCCCGGTCAGCCGGCCCAGCTCCGCGGCGTAGACCAGGCCCACCGCCACCGCGTGACCGTGCCGCCACCGGTAGCGCTCGCGCTTCTCGATCGCGTGGGCGAGCGTGTGCCCGTAGTTGAGGATCTCGCGCAGCCCCGACTCGCGCAGGTCCGCGCCGACCACCTCGGCCTTGACCCGGATCGCGCGCTCGACCAGCTCGCGCAGCGCCGGGCCCGCCGGGTCGGCGGCCGCCGCCGGGTCGCGCTCGACCAGCTCCAGGATCGCGGGGTCGGCGATGAACCCGCACTTGACGATCTCGGCCAGCCCGGCGACCAGGTCGTCGGCGGGCAGCGTGGCCAGCAGGTCGAGGTCGCACAGCACGCCCGCGGGCGGGTGGAACGCGCCCACGAGGTTCTTGCCCGCCCCGATGTTGACGCCGGTCTTGCCGCCCACGGCCGCGTCGACCATGCCCAGCAGCGACGACGACACCGGGATCCAGCGGACCCCGCGCAGCCAGCTCGCCGCGACATAGCCGGCCAGGTCGGTGACCGCTCCCCCGCCGACGCCGACGACGACATCCGTACGGGTGAAGCCGGCCGCCCCCAGCTCGTCCCAGCACCGGGCGGCGACCTCCACGGTCTTGCCGGCCTCCGCGTCGGGCACCTCGATCAGCAACGGCCGCAGCCCGGCGCCGGCGAGCACGGCCGCGACCCGGTCGGCCTGCTCTCGCAGCGGCGCGGCGTGCAGCACCGCGGCGCGCAGGGCACCGGCGGCCAGCTCCGGCAGCGCGCCCAGCAGGTCGCGCCCGACGAGCACGTCGTAGGGCCGGTCACCGGCCACCGTGATCCGTGTAGTCACCCGGGCGATGCTAGCCCCGGGTTGTGGGGTTATAGACACGTAACCCCACAGGGGGTTAGACATGGCCCATGCCGAAAATCAACGTGTACCTGCCCGATGATCTGGCCGATGCGGTACGGGAGACCCAGGTCCCGGTCTCGGCCATCTGCCAGCGCGCGCTGGAGCAGGCCGTGCGCCGCATCACCGCGATCCGGGGCACCGTGCTCGACGAGATCGTGGACCCCGCCGCGCTGGGCGCCCGCCTGCCGCAGTTCACCGGCCGGGCCGTGACCGTGGTGACCCTGGCGGTCAACCGGGCCCGCAGTGGCGGCGCGGCCACGGTCACCACCGGCCACCTGCTGGAGGGCATGCTCGCCGAGGGCTCGAACCTCGGACTGCAGGTCCTGAACGCGCTCGACGTCGACCCCGCGGCGCTCACGGTGCCGGAGCAGGCCGAGCCGGGGCCGGGCGGCGAGGGGCTGCGTTTCAGCGTCGCGGCCGCGAACGCCGTCGAGCTGGCCGTCGCCGAGGCGACCGGGCTGGGGCACAAC
>CAKUMG010000195.1 GCA_934667465.1 uncultured Actinoplanes sp.
GCGCCTGGCGGCGCCGGGAGTGGGTGGGCCGCGCCTGACGGCGCTGCGGGGGCGAGGCCGGGGGGCGGGTTCTAGGATGGGCCGGTCGTGAGTTCGGGTGGGCGGCAGGACGGGGGCGGGTGGGCGTGACGCCTCGTGCGTGGGCCGTGTGCAGCCTGGTGGTGATCGTGGCCGGGCTGGCGGTGGTGGCCGCGCTGACCGTGCCGTGGCACCGGCCGCCGGCGCCGCGGGCCGACCAGGTGGCGGCGTTGCGGGAGTTCCCGGCGGAGCAGGTGGCGCGGGCGCGGGCGTTCAAGGCGGCGCTGCGGCCGGCGAGCTACGGCGGGATGCTGGTCGGGCTGGTGGCCGCGCTCGTGCTCGGGCTGACGCCGCTCGGGGCATGGCTGGTGACCCAGGCGGGGCGGCCGTTCGGCGGCCACTGGATCGCGCGGGCCGTGCTCGGGGGGCTGCTCGTCGTGCTCGTCGTGGAGGTGCTGACGCTGCCGTTCGCGGCGTGGCGGCACCGGGTCGTCGTGGAGTACGGCATCTCCGTGCAGTCCTGGGGGTCGTGGGCCCTCGACCAGGCCAAGTCGTATGCGGTGGGCGCCGTGCTCGGCGGCGTGGTGCTGCTCGGGTTCTTCACCGTGACCCGGCTCGCGCCGCGCTGGTGGTGGGCGTTCGGGGCAGCGGGGGCCGCCGCGCTGGTGGTGCTGCTGTCGTTCGTGCTCCCCGTCGTGGTCGAGCCGATCTTCAACAAGTTCACGCCGATGGCCGCGGGGCCGCTGCGCACGGAGCTGATGACGCTCGCCGCCCGCGACGGCGTGCCGGTCAAGGACGTGCTCGTCGCCGACGCCTCGCGGCGGACCAAGGCCGTGAACGCGTACGTGTCCGGGTTCGGGCCGACCCGCCGGATCGTGGTGTACGACACGATGCTGACCGAGGCGACGCCGGGCGAGGTGGTGTCCGTGGCCGCGCACGAGCTCGGGCACGCCAAGCGCAACGACGTGCTGCTCGGCACCGTGATCGGCGCGCTCGGGGCGGCGGCCGCGGTGGTGGCGCTCCATCTGCTCGGGTCGCTGGGGTGGCTGCTGCGCTGGGCGGGCGCCGAGTCGATGGGGGAGCCGCGGGCGGTCGCGCTGCTGCTGGCGCTGGTGACCCTGGCCGGGCTCGTCGGCGGGCCCGCGCAGGCGTTCGTGTCGCGGCGGATCGAGGCGCGGGCGGATGATCATGCGATGGACCTGACGGGAGACCCGGCGACGATGGCGGCGATGCAGCGGCGGCTGGGCTCGGTGAACCTCTCCGACCCCGACCCGCCGGCCTGGGAGCAGGCGCTGATGGCGTCGCACCCGTCCACCGTGGAGCGGATCGCCGCGGCCACCGCCTACGCGCGGGGTGACCGGTGAGCGGGCGGACGCTGCTGGTCACCAACGACTTCCCGCCGCGGCCGGGCGGCATCCAGCAGTTCGTGCACAACCTGGCGGTACGGCCGCCGGGCGGCTCGGTGGTCGTCTACGCGTCCACGTGGCGCGGCGCGGAGAAGTTCGACGCCGAGCAGCCGTTCGAGGTGATCCGCGAGGACACCGGGGTGCTGCTGCCCACGCCGGCGGTGGCGAAGCGGGCGGCGGAGATCGCGCGCTCGCACGGGTGTGACGCGGTGTGGTTCGGGGCGGCGGCGCCGCTCGGGCTGCTCGCGGGCGGGCTGCGGCGGCGGGCCGGCATCGAGCGGGCCGTGTCGCTGACCCACGGGCACGAGATCGGCTGGGCGGCGCTGCCCGGCGCGCGGCAGCTGCTGCGGCGGATCGCCCGGGACAACGACGTGGTCACGTATCTGACCGAGTTCCAGCGGGTGCGGCTCGACCGGGCGCTCGGCGCGCTGACCGAGCTGGAGCGGCTGACCCCGGGGGTCGACGTCGACGCCTACCACCCGGGGGTGGACGGGTCGGCCGTGCGCGCGACGTGGGGGCTGTCCGACCGGCCCGTCGTCGTGTGCGTCTCCCGGCTGGTGCCGCGCAAGGGCCAGGACATGCTGATCCGCGCGCTGCCGGAGATCCGCCGCCGGGTGCCGGGCGCGGCGCTGCTGGTGGTGGGCGGAGGCCCGTACCGGAAGAAGTTGACCGATCTCGCTCGCAGCCAGGGCGTCGAGCGCGACGTGGTCTTCACGGGCACGGTGCCGTGGGAGGAGCTGCCCGCGCACTACGCGGCCGGCGACGTCTATGCGATGCCGTGCCGGACCCGCGGTGCGGGCCTCGACGTGGAGGGGCTGGGCATCGTCTATCTGGAGGCGTCCGCGACCGGCCTGCCCGTGGTGGCGGGCGACTCGGGCGGCGCGCCCGACGCCGTGCGCCAGGGCGAGACCGGGTTCGTGGTGGGCGGCCGGGACGTGCCCGCGCTCGCCGACCGGGTGGCGCGCCTGCTGGGCGATGAGGAGCTGGCCCGGCGGATGGGTGCGGCGGGCCGGGAGTGGGTCGAGCGGGAGTGGCGCTGGGAGACGAAGGCGGCCCGCCTGAGTGACCTGCTTCGTGCCAGATCGGCGTGAATGCACAATCACTCCCGGAATAGGCGTAGACACGCTGTGTGAGCTGGCGTAGGAACGGCGAAGAGCCCACGGGACGGGAGCCGTTGATGCAGCACGCCACCTCACCGGACACGGCAGCGACGAGCGAAGACGAGGACGAGGACGGGACCGGCGGGGAACCGGAACTCGCCCTTCCGTACTGGCTGATCGGCACGGAGCAGGCGGCGAACACCAGCTTCCTGGGCATGTCCCGGGCCCTGCCCCGGCTGCTGCGCGACGCGTGGCTGCTCGCCTGGCAGGCAGGCCGGCGCACCACCGTGGCGCTGGTCGTGCTCCAGCTTCTCGGCGGGATCGCCAGCGCCGCGGGCCTGATCAGCGTCGTCGGCGTGTTCGACGGGTTGCTCCGGGAGGGCCCCACCCCGGACCGCGTGCGCGCGGCGGTGCCGTCGCTGATCCTGCTCGTCGGGGCGCTGGCCGTCCGGGGCGCCCTCGCCTCGGCGGCGGCCGCGGCGAACGGGCGGCTGTCGCCGCTGGTGTACCAGGCCGCCGAGATGCGGCTGCTCGCGCTGACCACCGAGGTCGAGCTGTCCACGTTCGACGACCCGGACTGGCGCGACGCGATGGAACGCGCCCGGGACCGGGGCATCTCCGCCGGGCAGATGCTCGTCGACCGGGCCGTCGAGCTGGGCACCAACCTCATCGGACTGATCGCGGCGGCCGGGGTGCTCGCGGTGCTGCACCCGGTGCTGCTGCCGCTGCTCGTGCTCGCCGTCGTCCCGATCGCCTGGGCCGCCGTCCGCTCCGCGCGGCTCGGCTACCGGCAGATGCTGCGCTTCATCACGGTGTGGCGGCGCCAGCGGATGCTCGCCCACCTGCTCGCCGCCCGCGACTCGGCGGCCGAGCTGCGGGCGTTCACCGTGCGGCGGTTCCTGCTGGCCGAGGTGAGCCGGCTGCTCGCTGCGGCGACCCGCGAGGAGATCCGGCTCTCGGTCCGGCAGGTCCGCACCACGCTGATCGGCAACGCGATGAGCGCGGCGGGCACCGGGGTCACGTACGGGGTGCTGCTCTGGCTGCTGTGGACCGGGCGGATGGAGCTGGCCGTCGCGGGTGCCGCGGCGTACGCGATCAGCACCGGCATCGGCAAGCTCACCGAGCTGGCGTACAGCGCGAACCGGGTGTTCGAGCAGGGCCTCTACTTCTCCGACTTCCAGGGCTTCTGCGAGCTGTCCCGCTCCCGGGCCGAGCCGGCCCCGAGCGCCGGCGCCCCGCGGACGTTCGACGAGATCCGCCTCGACGGCGTCACGTTCCGCTATCCCGACGCCGAGCGCCCGGCCGTCCGCGACGTCAGCATGACCCTGCGCCGCGGCGAGATCGTGGCGCTCGTCGGCGAGAACGGTTCCGGCAAGTCGACCCTCGCGGGGCTGCTCGCCGGGCTGTACCGGCCGGAGTCCGGGCAGATCCGCTGGGACGGCCGCGACGTCGCCGGCTTCGGCCCCGAGGCGCTGCGCGGCCGGGTCGCCGTCGTCATGCAGGACCCGACCCGGTGGCCGCTGTCGGCGCGCGAGTCGATCACCATCGGACGGCACGAGCGCCCGGCCCGCACGCCCGAGGTGCACGAGGCCGCCCGGGCCGGCGACGCGCACGACTTCGTCATGGAGCTGACCCGCCAGTACGAGACCCTGTTGTCGCGCGACTTCACCGACGGTGCCGACCTGTCCGGCGGTCAGTGGCAGCGGCTGGCGGTGAGCCGCGCGTACTACCGGGACGCGCCGCTGCTGATCTGCGACGAGCCCACCGCCAACCTCGACGCCCGGGCCGAGCACGACGTGTACGCCCGGTTGCGGGAGCTGGCGGCGGGGCGCACGGTCGTGCTGATCACGCACCGGATGGCGAGCGTGCGCGAGGCCGACCGGATCTACGTGCTCGACCACGGCGCGCTCGTGGAGGAGGGCGACCACGACACGCTGCTGGCGGTGGACGGCATCTACGCGTCGCTGTTCACCCTGCAGGCGAGCGCCTATCAGGACACTGCTTGATCCTTTTTCAGGCGTTCTCGGACGCGGGTGCCAGGATGATCGTCTTGCCGGGGAGGTCGCCCGCGCCGGCCCGGGCGTGCAGGGCGGGCAGGTCGGCCAGCGCCACCCGCTCGGCGACCTCGACGCGCAGCTCGCCGGTGCTCACCCGGGCGGCCAGGTCGGCGAGCTGGTCGGAGTCGCTGCGGACGAACAGGTCGATGCCGCGCACGCCGCGCTCCTCGTCGGAGGGCGCGGGCATCCAGACGGTGGTGTTGACGAGGGTGCCGCCGTCGCGGATCAGCGGGACCAGCGCGGCCAGCTGCTCCGGGGTGACCGGGGCGAGGTTGAGGACCAGGTCGACCGGCTCGGTCACGGCCTCGGCCACGCCGGTGGTGGTGTGGTCGATCACCTCGTCGGCGCCCGCCGCCTCGGCACGGGCGGCGCTGCGCGGGCCGGCGACGGCGAGCACGTGGGCGCCGGCCTCCTTGGCCAGCTGGACGGCGTACCCGCCGACCGCACCACCGGCGCCGTTGATCAGCACCCGCTGACCGGCGGTCAGGCCGCCGTGGTCGAACAACGCCTGCCACGCGGTCAGGCCCACCAGCGGCAGGGCCGCCGCGTCGGCGAGCGGGATGGTCCGGGGCGCCCCGGTCAGGAGCTCGGCCGGTGCGATCACGTATTCCGCGGCCGCCCCGGTCCCCGTCATCGGCAGGAAGCCGATCACCCGGTCGCCGGCCGCGAGGTCGTCCACGCCGTCGCCGAGCGCGTCGATCGTGCCCGCGACGTCGATGCCGGGGGTGTGCGGCAGGGTGACCGGGATCGGGCCCCGCATGAAGCCCGCGCGGATGGTGCCCTCGACGCCGTTGAACGACGTCGCGGCGACGCGGATCCGGACCTCGCCGGCGCCGGGGACGGGCTGCTCGACGTCCTCGTAACGCAGGACCTCGGGACCGCCGAACTCGTGGAAACGCACTGCCTTCATGGCCGGACCCGCCTAGGTGGTGAGGTGGTGACGTGGTGACGCCACCCAATCTCGCAGGATCCGGCGTGCTCAGCCTGGGCCGGCGTGGCCCACCCTGATGATGGCGGATTCCCCGGCGCCGACGATCTCGGCGAGCCGCGCCGCGTCGGCCGAGCCCGGCGCCGCGGTGAGCATCAGGGCCGCCAGGTCGTCGCCCGGGATGGCGAGCATGCTGCCCACGAGCGTGACGGGGCCGCCCTCGGGATGGACGAACGCGGCACTGCTCTCGTAGGCCGCCACCGGCCGCGGCGTGCGCCACAGGGTGTCGAACACGCTGCTGCGGCTGCGCAGCTCGTCCACCAGCGCGGCGAGCGACGCGTCGGCGGGGTAGCGCAACAGTGCGTTCCGCAGGTTGGCCACGAGGATCGCCTGGTGGTCGCTCGCGTCGGCCGCGGACTGGCGGAAACCGTCGAAGGGGCCGCAGAACGTCCGCCAGGCGATGTTCCACTCCCAGGGGTCCCCGGTGAGATCCCAGTGCTTCAGGGCCAGGAACGCGCTGTTCACGGCGACCAGGTTCATCGCCGCGTCGGAGACGAACATCGGGGTGTCCGTGAACCGCTCCAGCAGCCGCATCGCGCCCGGGCCGAGGTCGGCCGGCACCTGCCCGTCCGCGGCGGCATACCCGGCCAGCGCGGACAGCCGCTCGTAGTCGGCCCGCCCGGCCCGCAGCGCCCGGGCGAGGGCCTTGACCACCCCGGCCGACGGGTGGCTGCGCCCCTGTTCGAGCCGGCGCACGTAGTCCGCGGACATCCCGGCGAGCTCGCCCAGTTCCTCGCGCCGCAGCCCCTGCGTCCGCCGCCGGCCGGCGGGGAGCCCGACGGTCTCGGGGGCCGTGCTCTCCCGCAACTGGCGGACGGCGACGCCGAATTCCTGACGATCCACAGCTCCCAGTCTGCCCCGGCCGTCAAGATCAGGCGGCCGGCGACGCCCGGACCACGCGCAGCGAGAGTCCCGGATCACGCGGAGCGAGATTCTCGGGTCGGGAAACGCCGAAAATGCCGGTCCGATGCCGTGAATAGGCAATTGAACCACTCGTTCGAGGGATGAAAAAAGCACCGCCGCCCGTCCGGGCGGCGGTGCTTCCGCGTTGTCGAACCAGATCGTGCGGGTCAGAACTTGGGTGCGTCGGGCGCCTCGAGCAGCCCCAGCCGCAGGGCGGTCATGAGGGCCTGGGCCCGGTTGGCCGCGCCCAGCTTCTCGTAGAGCTTGGAGATGTGCGTCTTCGCCGTGGACTCCGAGACGAAGAGCTGCTTGGCGATGCCGGCCACGCTCATGCCGTCGGCGAGCAGGCGCAGCACCTGACCCTCGCGCGGGGAGAGCTGCGGGCCCGACGGCGCGAGGCGGCGCTTCATGGCCTCGGCGAGGTCGGCCGCGGTGAACGCGCTGGGCGCCGACGCGGCGTGCCGGGCGGCCGCCACGACCTCGTCCGCGGGGGCGGTCTTGGGGACGAAAGCGCTGGCCCCGGCCTCGAGCGCGCCGAAGAGCTGGTCGTCGCCCGCATACATGGTGAGCACCACGATGCCCATGTTCGCGTTGTTCTTGCGCAGCGCGCGGGTGGCCTCGAGCCCGCTGCCGTCGGGCAGCCGCAGGTCCATGATGACCACGTCGGGCTGGAGCGCGCCGGCCTGGCGGACGGCCTCGGCGGCGGTGGCGGCCTCGCCGACCACCTCGAACTGCCGGTCCCGCTCGAACGCGTGCCGCAGCCCCTTACGGATCAGGTCGTGATCGTCGACGAGCAGCACCTTGGTGCGGGTCGTCGGCATCGGACTGGTCGACATGCTCGGGTTACTCCCCTTCTGGTGCGGAAACGCTATCCCGCACGCTATCGCGCCGGGCGGAGGTTCCGAGCACTACCGCGACGGTTGTCCCGCTGGGGTGTCGCGGCCGGATCTCCAGCCGCCCCCGGATACGTTCCGCTCTCTCCGCCATGATCGCAAGGCCGTAGCGCCCGTCCGGCCGGTCGTCGGCGAAGCCCTTGCCGTCGTCGGAGACCTCGATCTGCGCGTACGGCGGGTCGACCGTGCACGTGACCCAGAGGTTCGACGCCCCGGCGTGCTTGCGGGCGTTGGTGATCGCCTCCTGGGCGATGCGCAGCAGCTCCGCCTCCGTGGCCGCGGGCAGCCGGGCCGTGGACTCGTCGAACGTGAAGTGCACCCGCAGGCCGGCGGAGGTGCCGAGCGTGCGGGCGTATTCCGCGATGGCCGCGGCGAGCCCGCCGTTGCGGTCCACCTCGGAGCGCAGCTCGAACAGGCTCAGTCGCAGCTCGGTGATCACCCGGGTCACCTCGCCGCGCAGGCTGCGCAACTCCTCGGCGGTCTCCTCGGCGCCCTCGGGCAGCGTCGCCTGCGCGTTGTCGATGCCGTAGCCGACCATGACCAGTTCCTGGGCCACGCCGTCGTGGATCTCGCGGGCGAGCCGCTGTCGCTCCTCATTGGTCGCCAGCGAGCGGACCTCGTCGAAGAGCAGGGCGGCCTCGAGCCGCAGCGCGGCCGGCCCGGTCACCTCGGTCACCCGGGCGATCACCGCGGACGGATAGGCGCCGGCCTCGTCGGCCTCGAGCACGACCAGACCGATCGTGCGTACGCCGGCCACGAGCGGCACGACGAGGGACGAGGCCTCGCCGCCGTGGTGCGACCGGGCCTGCGAGCGGTTCGCCGTCTGCGCCTGCTGCGTGGCCCACGCGTCGGCGATCGCGGAGTCGGCGTCGAGGGTGGTCTCCCAGTCGACGCGCTCGGCGCCGGACTGCGCGAGCACCACGAGCCGCCCGCCGCCGCTGGCGGAGAGCACGGCCGTGCGGTCGGTGGGAGCGACCGTACGCAGCTCCTCCAGCAGGTGCTCGGAGATGCCGCCCGGGTCCAGGGTGGCGCCCGGCAGCGAGCGGGCCACGCTGCGCAGCTGGGTGAGCAGCCGGGTGGCCTCCTCGTAGGGCTGGGGCTGCGGTTCGACGGGCGTCATGAGCTGCCTCATCGTGTCGGCGGCGAACGTGGCGATGGCGCCCAGCACCAGCCACTGCCCGCCCGCGGCGAGATAGCCGGGCTGGGTGATGACC
>CAKUMG010000196.1 GCA_934667465.1 uncultured Actinoplanes sp.
GTTCTCGATTTTCGACACCTGGGACTTGCCCAGCCCGAGGGCATCGCCCAGGGCGGTGCCCGTCATGCCCCGGGCCTGCCGCAATGCGGCGACACGTGCGCCCACCTCGGCCTCGGTCATGCAACTACGGTCCCACCAGGTTTCGATAAAAGCAACCTGCGCGAGCATAAGTTGGCACAGAGGTCAGGGCCCGCGGGCCGCCGGTGGGGGGCGGTCCGCGGGCCCTGGTCAGGGAGCGGGTCAGGCTAGGGAGTGAGGATCACAGCGCCGGGTAGGCGTTGGCCATCAGCTCGCGGAACTGGGCGGAGAACCAGGCACCCGAGATCGGGGCCCCGGCCAGCGACCCGGTCGGGCTGTTGCCGTTGCGGGGGTTGCCGCCGTAGGTCGGGTCGCACATCCGGTCGAAGCCCTTGCCCTCGTCGTTCGGGATCAGGGTGCTCGAGCCGTCCGACTCGCCCGGGGGCTTGACCCAGACGTAGGCGTCGATGCCGGGGGCCGGTGCGGCCGTCGGGCGCTCACCGAGGCCGGCTCCGGCCTGGTTGCACCAGTTGCCGGCGTGGATCCGGCGGTCGATGCGGGACTGGTTGACGTAGGTGTTCACGTCGGTGCTGGTGCTGGCGGCGGTGGGCCGCTGCGCGCCACCCCAGCCGTTGCGGCTGGTGTCGATGAGCATGCCGATGCCGCTGTCGAAGCCGATCGAGACCAGCTGGTTGCGGAACGCCTGGGCGAAGGTCAGCTCGTCGGTGTACTGGTTCCAGTCGACCCACTTGGACTGGCGCACGTTCTGGCCGCCGACCGTGGTGGTGGGCTGGACGAACGGCTCACGCAGCGCGGAGTAGTTCGCCGTGTTGGTGATGAAGCCGTGCACGTTGCGCACGTTGCCGGAGGCGCGGGCGGCCTCGAGCATGATGTTGGCGGTGGGCAGGAAGTTGCTGTCCCAGCCGATCCAGCCGTGGTGGGCGGCGTCGACGTAGTTGTAGCCGTTGGGCAGCGCGCCGAGCTTGTTCAGGGCGTAGCCGACGCCCTGGACGTAGCCGCCGTTGGCCTTCATCGTGTCGCACATCGCGGTGCCGCCGGCCTGACCCGAGGTGTTGGTGATCAGGTTGGGCAGCGAGTCGATCTCGATCACATTGATGATGCGCAGGCTCGCGTACTTCGGGTCGGCCTGGATCGCGGCGATCGGGTCGATGTACTCGGCCTTGTAGCGCGGCAGGTCGTTCGGGCCGAGCTCGCCGTTGGAGGCCAGCGCGGCGCAGTCGCGGCCGGGCAGGTTGTAGATGACGAACTGGATGTAGCCGGCACGCTGGGCCAGCGCGGCGTCCAGGTGGTCACGGACGCCCATGGAGCCGTTGGAGCTGCTGTCCTCGGTGCCCTCGATCGCGGCGATCCGGTCGATCCAGACCGCGGTCGGGTTGTTGGAGACCCGGCTGCCGCCCGGTTCGGCGTTCGCCTTGGCCTGCCATTCCGGGTTGCGGTAGCCCTGGACCCCCGCGTACGGGTTGTCGACCTTGGCGCCGGGGACCGGCGGGGTCGACGGGCCCGGGTTGGAGGGCGACGGGCCGGGGTTCGACGGCGACGGGCCGGGGTTCGACGGCGACGGGCCCGGGTTCGACGGCGACGGCCCGGTGGTGCTGCCGGTGCAGACCGTGCCGTTGAGCGTGAACGACGTCGGGTTCGCGTTGGTGCCGGAGTAGTCGGCGTTGAAGCCGAACGTCGCCGACGCGCCGGTGGCGAGCGAGTTGGCCCAGCCCGGGCTCGTGGCGGTCACGTTCTGGCCGCTCTGGGTGACCGTGGCGCTCCAGCCCTGGGTGATGCGCTGGTTGCCGGCGAAGGCCCACTGGAGGTTCCAGCCGCCGGTGATCGGGTCGCCCAGGTTGGTCACCGAGACGTTGCCGGTGAAGCCGGTGCTCCAGCTGTTGGCCGTGTAGGTGACACGACAGCCGGCGGCGGCGCTTGCCTGGGTGGCGGCCACGACGCCGAGACCGGTCACCAGCGCTGCCGCGCCGGCGACGGTCACGAGCCGTCTGGCCGTGGAGGACATTCGGAGGTTCATCGCAGATTGCTCCTCAGAGGACGGAGAGCAAGGAAGGGGGATCGACACTTATGAGTGCCGGATGACTCACAGCCTGACATGGGAGCGCTCCCATTGCAATAGCCTGTTAATCGAACCGAAACTTTCAGGAAACCGCAGCGCAGGACGGTACGGCCGTCGGCGCGCTCCCGGTGCCCTGGAAACCGAATTCCGTGGACTGCCCCGCGGCGACCCGCCCGTTGTAGGCGACGTTCGTGAAGCGCACGGACCCGCTGGTCCCGCCCGCCACGGCGCTCCAGGTGTTGGTGACAGCCGTCCCCGACGGCAGCGCCACCGTGGCCGCCCAGCCGTTCAGCGCGGTCGTGCCCGCCGTGACCTTGACCGTGGCCACGAAACCGCCGCCCCACGAGTTCACGGACAGCGTGGCGGCACAGGAAGACGCAGGCGGGTTCGAGGGAGGCGGCTGGGACGGCGAGGCCGGCGGGGTGGACGGCGGCGTGGACGGGCCACCCCCGCCGAAGACCGCGGCCTCCCGCGACGTCGCCGTGATCCCGTTCGCGCCCTGGAACAGCCGGCGGCCCCACGAGGTCAGCGCGCTGCCGTTGAAGTTGGTCACCAGGTCGAGGTACTCGACGCCGCCCCCGTTGCCGCTCCACGACCAGCCGAGATAGCCGACGCCCTGCGCCTGGGCGGTCGCCAGGATCGCGTCCTCGTCCGGGTTGCCGTCGGAGTGCATGTCGCCGAACTCGCCCACGACCAGCGGCAGGCCCGCGCTGCGGAACCGCCCGATGTAGTCGGTGACCTCGGCGGCGGTGTCGAACACGCCGTACATGTGGATCGAGAAGATGGTGTTGCGCCGCGGGTCGGCGGCGAAGACGGCGGCGGCGTTGTCGCGCATGACGAACTGCCAGTCCTGGCCCCAGTTCGGGGCGTCGACCATGATCGAGTGCTCGAAGCCCGCCGCGCGCAACCGGGTGATCGCCGAGGTGGTCGCGGCGGTCCAGGCGGTGGCGTTGGTGTTGCCGTACGGCTCATTGCCGATGTTGAGGATGACGTACGCCTCCTGGCCGGCCAGGGCGCTCTTGACGCTGATCCAGTAGTCCACGGCCTGGGCGAGCGTGGCCGCGCCGGCCTGTTCGCCGTACCCGGTGGTGTCGTGCACCTCGAGCACGCAGATGAGCCGGTTCTGCTTGCACTGGCCGATCAGCGTGGTCAGCTCGGCGGCGCTGGTCGGCCCCCAGCGCTGCCCGCTGCCGAGCACGAGGCGCACGGTGTTGGCGCCGAGCGCCTTGATGTCGGCGAGCGCCTGCGGGGTGCGGCTCGTGTACCAGGCGTGCGGGTGGTTGACGCCGCGCATGACGAACTCGGCGCCCGTGGCATCGAGCACCCGGGTGCCGCTGACGGTGAAACCGGTGGCGGCATAGGCCGGTTGCGCGGCCACCCCCACGGCGATCGTGGCTACGAGGACCGCGAGCGCGGCCAGGATTCTCTTCACTTGGGAGCCTTCCATCGACGGGTGCGCTCCCACGACGGATTGACGGCAGTCTTTCTATTCGCCCAGCATGCGGAAGTCAACCGGCAGCGGCGAATCCACCCGGCCGGTGCCGATTTGTTTCCGGCACTTGACATACCGGTTACGCCGACGGAAGGTATGGGAGCGCTCCCACATCGAAGCTCGTTGATACGACTTGGAAGGGATGCCAGTGCGCCCCCTACGCACCGCCGTCCTCGTGGCGGCACTGGCGCTCTCCGGGACGGCCGTGGTGGCCGTACCGATGCTCGCCCGGGGTGACCCGGCGCATGCCGCCGCCGCCGACCCCTACGCCTGGAAGAACGTCCGGATCGACGGGGGCGGCTTCGTCCCCGGCATCGTCTTCAGCCGCGCCGAGCGCAACCTGATCTACGCCCGCACCGACATCGGCGGCGCCTACCGCTGGAACCAGGCGAGCCAGAGCTGGACTCCCCTGCTGGACTGGGTCGGCCGCGACAAGTGGGGCCACAACGGCGTGCTGAGCATCGCCGCCGACCCGGTGGACGCCGACCGGGTCTACGCCGCGGTCGGGATGTACACCAACGACTGGGACCCGAACAACGGCGCGATCCTGCGCTCGGACGACCGGGGCGCCACCTGGCAGACCACCGCGCTGCCGTTCAAGGTGGGCGGCAACATGCCCGGCCGCGGCATGGGCGAGCGGCTCGCCGTGGACCCGCGCGACAACCGCAACGTCTACTTCGCGGCCGAGGGCGGCAACGGGCTGTGGCGCAGCACCGACCACGGCGCCACGTGGGCCAGGGTCACCGCGTTCCCGAACGCGGGCAACTACGTCGCCGACCCGTCGGACACCAGCGGTTACCAGAGCCAGAACCAGGGCCTGACCTGGGTCACGTTCGACGAGACGGCCGGTTCCCGGACGATCTACGTGGGCGTGGCCGACAAGGAGAACCCCGTCTACCGCAGCACGGACGGCGGCACGACGTGGGCCCGGATCCCGGGCCAGCCCACCGGCTATCTCGCGCACAAGGGCGTCGTACAGGGCAAGTATCTCTTCATCGCGACCAGCGACACCGGCGGGCCGTACGACGGCGGCGCCGGGCAGGTGCAGCGGCTCGACACCACGACCGGGACCTGGACCGACATCAGCCCCACACCGGCCGGCTCGGACGCCTACTACGGCTACTCCGGGCTGACCGTCGACCGGCAGAAACCCGGCACGCTCATGGTCGCCACCCAGATCTCCTGGTGGCCGGACGCGATCTTCTTCCGGAGCACCGACTACGGCGCCACCTGGACCCGGATCTGGGACTTCACCAGCTATCGGAGCATGTCCAAGCGCTACACCATGGACATCTCGGCGAACCCGTGGCTGGACTTCAACACCAACCCGCAACCGCCGGAGTCCACCCCGAAGCTCGGCTGGATGAACGAGTCGCTCGAGATCGACCCGTACGACTCGGCGCGGTTGCTCTACGGCACCGGCGCCACCGTCTACGGCACCACGCAGCTGACCAACTGGGACAGCAACACCGGGTTCACGATCCGCCCGATGGCCAAGGGCATCGAGGAGACCGCGGTCCTCGACCTGGCCGCGCCGCCCACCGGGGTGCCGCTGGTCAGCGCGCTCGGCGACATCGGCGGCTTCGCGCACACCAGCCTCGACGCGGTCCCGCCGAACTTCCACGACACCCCGAGCCTGGGCAGCAACACGAGCCTGGACTTCGCCGAGCTCAGCCCGCAGGTCTTCGCCCGGGTCGGCAACGCCGAGACGGCACCGCACATCGGGGTCTCCTCCGACGGCGGCAAGAACTGGTACGCGGGGCAGGAACCGGCCGGGGTCACCGGCGGCGGCACGATCGCGGTCGGCGCCGACGCGGGCTCCTTCGTCTGGTCACCGGCCGGCACCGGCGTGCACCACTCCACCACGCGGGGCAGCTCGTGGGCCGCCTCCACGGGCATCCCGGCCGGCGCGAAGGTGGAGTCCGACCGGGTCGACCCGCGGGTGTTCTACGGATACTCGGGCACCACCGTCTACGTCAGCAGGGACGGCGGGGCCACGTTCACCACGACGGCGTCCCTGGCGGCCACCAACGTCAAGGCGGTTCCCGGCCGTACGGGTGACGTGTGGCTCGCGGGCACCGGCGGGCTGCACCGCTCGACCGACACGGGCAGCACGTTCACGAAGGTCGGGACGGTCACGTCGGCGCTCAACGTGGCGTTCGGCAAGGCGGCACCCGGCGCCGCGTACCCGTCGGTCTTCCTGGTCGGGGTGGTCGACGGCGTCGACGGGGTGTTCCGCTCGGACAACGTCGGCGCCTCCTGGGTGCGGATCAACGACAACGCCCATCAGTACGGGAACATGGGCGACGCGCTCGCCGGCGACCCCAACGTCTTCGGCCGCGTCTACCTCGGCACCAACGGCCGCGGCATCCTGTACGCCGACCGGGCCGGCCCGCCGCCGTCCCCGCCCCCGGCGTCACCGTCAGTCACGCCGTCAGTCACGCCGTCCGTCTCGGCTTCGGTGAGTCAACCGCCCGCGTCCGGGTGCACCGCGACCTACCGCGTGACCAACCAGTGGTCCGGCGGCTTCCAGGCCGAGGTCACCGTGCGGAACGGCGGCACGGCCAGCGCCTCGTGGGCCGCCGGCTGGACGCTGCCCGCGGGCCAGGCCGTCACCCAGGTCTGGAACGGCACGCTCAGCCAGTCCGGCGCCGCGGTCACCGTCCGCAACGCCCCCTACAACGGCTCGCTCGCCGCGAACGCCGCCACGACGTTCGGCCTGACCGGCACCGGTCCGGCCACCGCCGCCACGGTCACCTGCACCCGTTCCTGAAAGGAGCACACCGAGTGAAACGTCTCCTCGCGTACGCGGCCGGCGCCGTCCTCGCCGCCACAGCCGGGCTCGTGGTTCTCACGAGCAGCCCCGCCGAGGCGCACGGCGCCATGATGGTGCCCGGCAGCCGCACGTACCTCTGCTGGAAGGACGGCACCAGCACGTCCGGCCAGATCCAGCCGAAGAACCCGGCCTGCGCGGCAGCCGTCGCCCAGAGCGGCGCGACCTCGCTGTACAACTGGTTCGCCGTGCTCCGCTCGGACGGCGGCGGCCGCACCTCGGGCTTCATCCCCGACGGGCAGGCGTGCAGCGGCGGCACCGGGGGCCCGTACAACTTCTCCGGTTTCAATCTCGCGCGTGACGACTGGCCGCTGACCCACCTGACCGCGGGCAAGACCATCCGCTTCGACTACAACAACTGGGCGAAGCACCCGGGCCAGTTCCGGCTCTACATCACCAAGGACAGCTGGAGCCCGACCCGGCCCCTGGCCTGGAGCGACCTGGAGACGCAGCCGTTCTCCACGGCCACCAACCCCGAGTCGATCGGCGGCCCCGGCACCAACGACGGGCGCTACTCGTGGAACGCGGCGCTGCCGTCGAACAAGAGCGGCCGGCACCTGATCTACTCCGTGTGGGAGCGCTCGGACAGCCAGGAGACGTTCTACGGCTGCTCCGACGTGACCTTCGACGGCGGCAACGGCGAGGTGACCGGCGTCGGTGACGGCACGGTCATCCCGCCGACCACCCCGCCCACCGAGCCGAGCACGCCGCCGTCGAACCCGCCCACCGGCACGTGCGCCGCGACCTACACCACGACCAGCTCGTGGAACGGCGGCTTCCAGGGCGAGATCAAGGTGACCGCGACGGCAGCCGTGCCGAACTGGACCGTGCGCTTCAACTGGCCCGGCAGCCAGACCGTGACCCAGGCCTGGGGCGGCGCCATCAGCAACGCCGGCTCGCTGGCCACGGTGACGCCCGAATCGTGGAACCGCACCCTGGCAGCGGGCGGCACCGCCACCGTCGGCTTCCTCGGCGGCGGCACGGCACCGGCCTCGGTGTCCGGCATCGCCTGCTCGTCCTCCTGATCCCGTCCTCCCGCGGGCCCGTGGTGCCACCGCCACGGGCCCGCCTCCCACCCGCCTTGGAGTTGTCGTGCGCCCACGCTCCGTCCTCGCCGTCGCGCTCGCGTCGGTAGCCGCCGCCGGCGTCACCGTGCTGGCCGCCCCGGCCGCGAACGCCGCCGAATCCCCCTACTACGTCGACCCGCAGACCAGCGCCGCCCGCTGGGTCGCCGCGAACCCGAACGACTCCCGCGCCGCCGTGATCCGGGACCGGATCGCCTCGGTCCCGCAGGCCCGCTGGTTCACCACCTACAACCCGAACACCGTCGCCGCCGAGGTCGACGCGTACACGTCCGCAGCCGAACGGGCCGGCAAGACCCCGATCATGGTCGTCTACAACATCCCGGGCCGCGACTGCTCCGGCGCCAGCGCCGGCGGGGCCCCGGACCACGCGTCCTACCGCCGCTGGGTCGACCAGGTCGCCAGCGGCCTGCGCGGGCGGCCCGCCGCGATCATCCTCGAGCCGGACGCGCTGCCGCTGATGAGCAGCTGCCAGAACCAGGACCTGCAGAACCAGCTGTACGCGTCGATGGCGTACGCGGGCAAGGCGCTCAAGGCCGGCTCGAGCCGCGCCAAGGTCTACTTCGACGTGGGCCACTCCGCCTGGCTGTCGCCCGCCGACATCGCCGCCCGGCTCGTCCGCGCCGAGGTCGCCACCAGCGCCGACGGCATCTCGGTCAACGTCTCCAACTACCGGACCACCGCCGAGGCCACGCCGTACGTGCGCAACGTGATCGCGGCGACGGGCGCGTCCCATCTGCGGGGCGTCATCGACACCAGCCGTAACGGCAACGGGCCGTCGGGCAGCCAGTGGTGCGACCCGGCCGGGCGCGCCATCGGCACCCCGAGCACGAACCAGGTCGCCGACCCGATCCTGGACGCCTACCTGTGGATCAAGCTGCCGGGTGAGGCGGACGGCTGCATCGCCGCGGCGGGCCAGTTCGTGCCGCAGCGCGCGTACGACCTGGCCGTGGCTGCCGGGCCCGTCCCGGCTCAGCCCACCACGCCGCCGTCCACGCCGCCCTCGCAGCCCTCGACCCCGCCGTCCCAGCCGCCCGCCACGGGGGCGTGCGCGGTCACGTGGACGAGCAACCAG